>CBFGJQ010000144.1:0-13241 GCA_965649095.1 Caldifarciminota bacterium
CAAGATACATCAGGGGAGAACCCCTGAAACCCCCAGCGATGCTCCATCTAAGTTTGTGCACCTTCCATCGGCGATCGGAAATCCCTGATGTATCTTGTCCATTTTTTTTCTATAATGAAAAATTTCATTATCAAGTATTGGAATTTTTCAAATTCCAATACTGCAAAGATAGACCGATATGTTTTTCAAGTATCCCTTTTAGATTTCTATTTAGTGCTTTAGAATAATATTTTATAACTAAATTTTCCATAGCTCTTCCCGGTATTTAGCTAATTTTATTAAATTTTTAATATCTCCGGGTAATCCTATTACTTGAAGTATTACTTTAAGATCTTTTCTAAGGTGTAAATAAGGTCCCTTTCCGTTTGCCCCCCCAACTTGACAAATGATAATTCTTCATTATACTCATCCATAAGGTAGGTTTAAAATGTGGCTTATATTTATTCTTTTAAGCATCGGTGGTAAGATTCAAGGAGTGGTCTATGATGCAGAGACAAAAGAGCCACTCCCTTATGTAAATGTTGTGATACTCAATACTGAACTCGGCACTGCCACAGATGATAATGGAAGATTTTATATCTTAAATGTCCCTTCAGGCACATACACAATAGAAGTCTCCTGCCTTGGCTACCAGACAACAATGATTGAAAATGTGATTGTGGAGACCGAGCAGATTAAAAGACTTGAAATCGGTCTAAAGCCGACTCCAATTGAAATTGCACCGGTGACGGTCATTGCTGAGCGGGAATTAATAAAAAAGGAGATGGTGGGGACTACTTATATTTTAAGAAAAGAAGAGATTGCACCCTTACCGATTGACAGGATAAGCGAGATGGTCAGTTTCCAGCCTTCAGTGGCAAATCTTGATACTGCAATTCATATTCGTGGTGGCAGGGCGACCGAGGTTGAGTATATGATTGATAATGTCTCTATCATTGACCCGCAGAGTGGAGAGCCGGCGATAAATCTTTCAAAGAATATTGTAAACGAGGTCATATTTTTGCCCGGTGGTTTTGATGCTGAATATGGCCGGGCAATGTCGGGGGTGATAAATCTAATAACAGAAAGACCAAAATCCAATATAAGTGGGCAGATTCAGACCGGTTCTGAAATATCAACGCCTTATTGTTACAGTTTTGGTTATCAAAATCTTCGCTCTTTGATACATTTGCCACTCCATCAAGATGTAAGGGCACTCTTTTCTTTTGATTTGATGCATACCGATGATTGGGACCCGAGAACCAAAATCACTCCCCATCAAGAAAGGGATGATTGGACACTTTATGGAAAATTGCTTTATATTCCTTCAGGAAAATTGAATCTTGGTTTAAGTTATGCTGGTTCAAGGACACAGTTTGACCGATACAGACAGGAGTATAAATTCCATCTTGACCATTATCGTTCGGATTTGAGGAAAGGGAACTTGCAGGTTATAAATCTAAATTATCTACCTGATTCAAGAAAATTTTTTAATATCACAATTTCACGATTGTGGACGAATAAAAAATTTGGTGTGCGAGAGCCAGGACAATATTGGATTTTTGACGACTTTGAATTTAGAAGGTATCAGACCCTACGATATCCTCGTGGCACCAATGACAATCCGTATGGTGTAGAAATTTTTAAACTGAGAACAGAGGGTGATTATCCGGAGTATCAGGACCAGACAAGCCTTGTAATGAAGGTAAACATCAAAACTGACCTGCAGGTGCACAAATATCATGAATTGAAATCCGGTTTTGAATACACATTTCTTGACTTAAAGAGATTTGCCTATCTCCTGAGCAGTGATACAACCCATCCAATTGCCGATGACTGGCATTACTATCCTAAGGAATACGGATTCTATATCCAGGACAATGTTGATTTAGAAGGTTTATATATGAAGATTGGCATTCGTTATGACTATTTTTCTCCTGAGATATCTAATATCTCCCCAACCCATACCTTATCACCGCGTATTGGATGTTCATTTATGATAACAGACCGATTATTCTTAAGGACGAACATCGGAAAATACACCCAGCCACCATTGTATGATTACATCTATCGTTACTACAATCTCTTACCATTTCCATCATATTTGGATTACCTCTTCAGGCATATTCAGGGGATTCTTGGTAATCCCGCACTCAAGCCTGAGAAGACAACGAGTTATGAGATTGGGTTACAGGGAGTAATCAGCAAGAATCTGACTGCTAATTTCAATGCTTTTAGTAAATCCGCGACTGACCTCGTTGGTGTGCGTAAGGCAGTTGTAGGAACAACCGTCCATAATCGTTATTTCAATATTGAATATGCTGATATCAAGGGGCTTGAGTGGATTTTAGATTGGACAAATCCGGTAATCAACAGTAAAATTTCATACTCCCTTTCCTGGGCAAAGGGGACGAGTTCTTATGCGGATGATATATACTGGCGATATTACTATGAAAATCCTGATACAAATGTAATTCCACCAGCCGGTGAATTCTATCTTGACTTTGACCAGCGGCATCGGATTTTTATCCAGTGTGATATGGGTTTACCATTCAATTCAAGGTTTTATATACTGGGTTATTTTGGCAATGGTTTTCCATATACACCTCCCGGTCCGGAAGGAAAGTATCAAGAGAGAAATATTCTTCAATTTCCATTCCAGAAACAGATAGATTGCTATCTTTCAAAAGCATTTACTATCGGCAGGACCAACGGAAGTATTTATGCTGAGGTAATCAATTTGTTTGACTGGCAACACCAGATTAGTCTTTTGGGAACAATTGTGCCACTATCATGGGTCAGAGAATCAGATTTCAATTATACTATCCCGATATCATCTCCATATTATCATCCGGGTGCTGACTTCAATCATGATGGAATGATTTCACCTTATGAGAATTACAGGGCATATGTTGATTTAGTCAAGGCGACTGATGAATCACCAAGAAATTTTACGCCTCCACGGAGGATAAGGGTTGGAATAAGTCTTGGATTGTAATTTTCATAAATATTTTAAGAGAATAAAGGCAAAAAACAGCGCAATATAAGGCAAAACAGGGCAATTGAAGGCAAAATAAGGCGATTGAGGGCAAATAAGGGCACAGGGGTTATCAAGGGATGGAGATGACACCAATATTTTTTCAGCAGGTAGAAAAATGCTGCCTTTTGCATTGGAGTAGGGAATTTATTCCCTTGAAAATTCATACGACTGTAGTATATCTTCACCTTTGTTTATGGTGTGTGCATCACCTATTCTAACATTCTAACATGTTACAATGTTAGAATGGAATGTTCTACCCTTTTTTCACCCCTATTCCCCCCTTTTTCCCCTTGTTTACCCTTCTTATACTCAAGTCTTGAAGTTATCCACATAAAAACCTCTCTTCTAAAAATTTTTGAAAATATGTGACAAAATTTTGCTACAAATTTAAAAACCAAAATCGTGTAAACCCTTGAAAAATTGGCAGTTTCTGGCTCTGCACTTTCCGCCGTCTTTTATCAAAATAAAATCTTACCCAAATAAAATTGATTCTTTATCTACTCATCGCCATTCTCCCATAATTACTGGAACATCGGGCGATTCTAAAACCCGATTATGGATGATATGGGAGGGACACCACTTGTGGTGTCATAACCGCCATAGAATGTGACTAATAAGATTGTTTTTGATTTAAACCGGGATATTGACTTTTTTAAAAAAATTATTATAATCAAAAAGTTATAAATTTTAGGGGCAGTAGCTCAGTTGGGAGAGCGTCTCGTTCGCAGCGAGAAGGTCGCCAGTTCAAATCTGGTCTGCTCCATATAAAGAGATGATAATACCAAAGAGAGTTTTTTTAACTAAAGGTGTTGGCCGTCACAAAGAGAAACTGGCGAGTTTTGAGGCCGCGCTCAGGGATGCCGGAATTGCTCAGTTCAACATTGTGCGGGTATCAAGCATTCTGCCGCCTGGAGCAAAACTTGTTTCCAAAACTATGGGATTACAATACCTGTCTCCTGGTGAGATTGTTTATACCGTTATCTCAGAGTGTAGCACTAATGAACCACATCGCCTGATTGCAGCAGCAATTGGCGTAGCAATCCCTGCCGAGAAGAACCAATATGGATATCTTTCTGAATACCATTCCTATGGAGAAACTGAATCAAAGGCGGGAGATAAGGCAGAGGACCTTGCCGCACAGATGCTTGCCACAACATTGGGTGTGCCCTTTGACCCGGATACCAGTTATGATGAGCGGAAAGAAATCTGGAAGATCTCCACAAAGATCGTTAAGACAATGAATATGACCCAGACTGCAATCGGCGATAAATATGGTTTGTGGACGACGGTGATTGCGGCCGCGGTGTTGGTGCCATAAAATATGAATCCATTCTCCATCTTCTATCTTTTGGTTAACTTCACCCTGCCCGGTGTCAATAGTCAGGGCGATAGGGTCTATTATGGGGGTGCGAACTCCTTAGGCCTGGGTGGCATATCGGTAGTCCTTGAAAACGGGGATAATCCAGCCGGTATTGGATTGAGTGAAAGAATCTCCTTTTATTCAAGTGGACTTCTGTATTCTGGCGTTGAGAAGAGGGGACTGAGGGTCTATGACTCCTATGGTAACAATATCGGTGTTTCAACGGTTGTTAATAATCACATCCGCAGTATATCCCCGGGTCCGGTCGTGCTGATCTTTCCATTAAAATCTTTAAGATTTGGGGTTAGATATCATATCCTGTGGGATTTTACATATTTTTATTATTTTGAATATCGTGATGACTTCTACCAGATCACAAAAATTATCCGGGACGATTATAATGGTGGTATCTCCTCTGTAGCACCTATTATTTCGCTGAGCAATCGCTATCTTAAGGCAGGAATTGAAGAATGCCTTCTGTATGGGAAGATAAGTAAGGAATTTAAAATTCTATTTCCCGGCGGCTCAGATTCAATCACACACAAAGAATATAGCCTTACGGGGAGGCAAACAAAATGCGGATTGATCTTGACGCCATTTATCAATCTCTCCCTTGGCTACAGTTATGCGCGCAGGCACAAATTGAAGGGATATTCAGAGACACTTGTATATCCAGAGTCCCATACTGCTGGAATTTCCTATCAGCCACCGGGGAGAATCCCTACAAAATTTCTTGCTGAAATTAGATATGAGAGATGGGATAAGCCGATCTATATCTATAAGTTTGGGATAGAACATACCATTATCTATAAGCATAAACTGAGATATGGTTTCTGCCTCTTCCCCGATTATAATATCCCGGCCGTCTGGATGACCAATCTAACGATAGGGTTTGGAACCAGTGTTAAGAATTTTACATTTGATATCGGTCTTGGCTATGGTAAAAGAGATTATGCAAATACCGATTTCGGTGGATTGAATCTCTCCGAGAAATATATCTTTGACGAAACCCTTTGCCCTCTGGTCTTTTCTGTTGGTATCTTACTTTAAATATATAAATCTTTTTAGCACCTTCTTCCTCAAATGAAGATTAAAAATTTACCCGGACAGTTCATTAGTTTATCTATCTTTCTAAATCTTACCCTTATCTCTTCTCTATACTCTTTTCCTGAGCACCTCTATATCCTTTATACAAACGATATTGAAGGCGCCCTACTACCATCATCTGCCTGGTGGATGAATCCATACTTTCCGCCCCCGCTCGGAAACGCAGCGGCGGCGGCAACATTTATAAAGCAAAAGAGGGCAGAGGCAGAAAGTTTAGGCTATGGCTTTTTACTGCTTGATACCGGTGATGCATTTATGGGCTCACCAATCGGTGAGTTCTCAAGGGGTAAGGCGGTTGCCGATTATTTTAATTACTGTGCTTATAATCTACTCTCCCCGGGTAATCACGACTACGATATGGGAGTTGATGTCTTTAAAGAATTTGTTAAAAGTGTAAATGGAGAGTATATTTGTAGCAATATTATCTATGAGGACTCAAGGGAGAATGTTGATTATCTAAAACCCTATACAATTCTTGACATTGATGGAGTGAAGGTCGGTGTCTTTGGGTTATTAACCGAATATATGGAAGGGATGACAACCCCCCAGCGCTTCAAGAATCATGATGTCCGGCCGGAGATTGAGACCGCACGAAAATATGTTGATACCCTGAAGGCAAAGGGTGTTGATCTAATCTTTGCGATGACTGGAATCGGACTGCGCCATGACAAGAGGCTTGCTGAGGCAGTGCCGGGGATTGATGTAATATTTGGCTCCCATAGCGCTACTGCCCTGGAAAAGCCTTACGAGGATTCTATCAATCACACCATTATCTGTCAGGCATATGGCCATTTAAGTAGTATTGGATTCCTTGACCTGAAGATAGATAGGAGAACAAAAAAGATCGCAAGTTATGATGGTGAATTGGTTGACCTCCTGAGCGATGAGTTTGAGGATGATACGACGATAACTGAGATTATTAAAAGATGGAATGAGACAACCCAGAAGGGATTTGATGAAGTAATTGGTTATGCAAAGGATGACCTAATCCGAAGCGGTTTTGAGGAGTCAACAATTGGCAATCTAATTACCGATGCAATGCGTGAATATTTTGGAGGAGATATTGCAATTCACAACTCCGGCGGAATCAGGGCAAATTTATCTAAGGGTGAGATCGCCTATAAGGATTGCTACTATGTTGATGCCCTCTCCAATACCGCGGTCTTGATGAGGATGACTGGGGAACAGATAAAGAGGGTGCTGGAGGTGGGGGTGAATGGCCACCATGCAATTTTTCAGGTCTCGGGTCTAAAGTTTAAATACGATTCAAGAAGACCAATCAATGAACGGGTTATTGAAATTATACAACCTGATGGTCAACCTTTTGATTTCAGCCGTGAATATCTCGTAGTAACAAACTCATTCCTTGCTGCGGGCGGAGGGGATTATGTAGTATTTAAAGAGGGCAAGGAAATAACCGAAACATTCACCTATCTGCGCCATATCATCGCCGAATACATAAAACGGCACTCCCCGATAGAGGGGCGCATTGAAGGTAGAGTCGTTGATATTGCCCGAGTTAAAAAATAATCCACCTGGCAGGTTCTTTAAATCCCTTTTGATTTTTACCAATTTAGTCATTGCCATTTTGTATGCAGAGCAGATAAAGGTTGCTACCTACAATATTCTTAACTTTCCTCAGAGTTATGGATTCCAGAGGCTTGATGACTTCCGCATTATAATGGATTATCTAAAACCCGATATGCTCGTGGTTCAGGAGATGGAGAGCGAGATTGGGGTAAACCTATTCCTTGATTCGGTTCTCAATTATAAAGAGCCTAAATTCTCTGCCTGTGAATTCCACGACGGTCCGGATACCGACAATGCCCTCTTTTACCGCAACGATAAAATCTCTCTGGTCAATGCATTCTATCTCTCTACGGTCAATCGGGACATTGCCCGGTATCAGATAAGGCTTAAGGATTCACAAAAAGAGTTGTATCTCTTTTCAATCCATTTCAAGGCGGGAACCGGTTCAGAGAATGAACTCATTAGATTGCAAGAGGCAACTACCCTGAGGAGACACCTTGATTCAATAGCAGATGGGAAAGAGATTTTAGTGATGGGGGATTTCAATTTTTATTACGATGAACCCGCCTACCGGGTGCTTGTTGATAGCATTAATCAGGGCAAGGGAAGGCTATGCGACTTTATTGGTATTTCGGGGCAGTGGCATGAGAATTTCCTCTTCTCTTATCTCCATACTCAGTCGACGCGAAGTGAAGAGCTGCCCGATGGTGGTGCGGGTGGTGGTCTTGATGACCGCTTTGATTTTGTCTTATGCACGCCCAATCTGCTGGATACGACTGAACTCTTTCTCCCAAAAGAGTCATTTACCATCTATGGTAATGACGATAATCACTTCAATAAGTCGGTAAACAGTGGGATTAATCAATCTGTGCCTGAGATAGTTGCGGATGCCCTCTATTATGCCTCAGACCATCTTCCGGTATACATCCAGATTCTTGACCATTTTGTGAGCACTACTACAAGAGAGCCACTGGTGATTTACCCCAATCCGATTAAGGATGAAGCCCATATCACCTTTCCCTATTATGAAAATTTTCTCCGGGCAAGGATTACAATAACCAATATCACCGGCCAACGGATGTTTGAAATGACAACAACAAATCCGCTTGGTGCCGTAATAAGAAATAGGAATATGGGTGTCGGTATCTACTTTCTCCACCTTGAGATTGAAACCCGGTATGGGAGGAGATACCACCGTTCTAAGATGGCGGTTGTGCGATGATTCTATTTTTGTATCTCTTCTTTTCTACCAACTTCTGCTATCTTTTACAATTACCCCCCGGCGTTATGTCGCAGGGACTCGGGGGTATAACGACTCTTTTAGATGAAGGGCTTGCAGTATTTCACAACCCGGCACTATTTGGAGGCGATAAATTGAACTTTACCCTGAGCCGGTGGTTGTATAATACAAATCTTGCATCCCTTGGTGGGATATACAAAAACTATTCATTTGGAATAAACTATCTCGGCTACGGAATCATACAGGGATATGATGAATTCGGAATTCCAACCCGGCAATTCTCACCCTACGACCTCACCGTCGCCGGTGGGATAAAGGTCGGCTCTTTAGGATTTGATATCAAATTCTTTCAGGAGCGGATCGATTCTTTATCATTATTTGCCCTGTGTGGAGGGGTCAGTTCTTATCTTAATCTGGGAAGGATTTCAATCGGCTCCAAGATTGACGATTTAGGTAGGGAATTTACTTACAATATGCCCACCCCCCTTACAGTAATAAACGGAATGGGAATTACCTTAATTGATAGTCTTAATCTGTTTCTTGAGGGGAAGGCGCCGGAGATAGAGTTGAAGGGGGGGCTATTATACTGGTATCGGAAGACTAAAATCTTCGGTGGAATAAGATATATGAAACCACAAATGGGAGTGAAAAGCTTCCGCGCTGCTGATTTGGGCCTTTCCGGAGGGATATTAATCAAACTGGAGGAGTATGAGATTGGCTATTCCTTTGTCTGGACCCAATTCGCTACTGCCCATCAATTTTCAATAATCTTCACTCCCTCAGGAAGATAAGATTCCTTTCAATCTGCCAATCTTTGTCAAAGAAACCGGTGGCAGTAACGCCCCCCCAGCCGTATCTACGAGCAGAACTGTCCCAGATTATAAAATCGGGCAGTCCTGAGGCAGAGTAGATTACCGAAAATAGACCAAGATATCTCTGCGCCCTTTTTGTGGTGGGAGAATATAATAATACAAACCTCTCTGGATTTAAGGGATTGGGGTAGAGTTCAATTAGACATAGGTCCGAGTTTCCCAAAACCTTGCCCTTTATTACAATACAATCTTCACCGGGGCCGCACTTCTTAAAATTTATTGGCAGAACTTTATTTATCCTTTTGATAATTCCATTTGTCTGAGAATTGCCAAACAAAATAAGATTGAAATTTTTTATCTCTTCTTCAGTAAGTTCGGTATCGGGCACAATTTCAGCATATCCATTCGCCCTTATCCACCAGGTATAACTTTGCAATCTTGCCTGGTGTAGGTTCTTTTCTGTGTCAGTTGAGTCTCCAATTGTGCCATAGACTAAAATAAAGGGGCTGAAGTATGCCCGCTTAATTGGACCGTATAAATTCTCTGTCTTTCTCAATCCCGCTTTTTTGGGTCTGCCAATCTTAAATCCCTTTCCATCCTTAAAGAACTCTAATTCCGTGGGCAAGATTGAGGCTGGGTAACTTATCAATTGCCCATTTATAATAAAATCAATGGCAATAAAATGGGTAGAGAATAGAGAAGGGTTCAGCGATAATTTAAATCGGGCAATATTCGTTATCTTGATAATAATCGTGTCGCGATTAAATGTGCCACAGAAGGCTGAGGAGCGACTTTTGATTACTTCAACTTCAATGCGAGCATCTTGGTAGATATCCTCCAGTTCTTCAATTCTTACCCAGTATGCCTGGTTTGCATGGGCAATGTCCGAGGTTTTGAATACAATCTTCGCTGGGCAGGGGTTTCTCTTTTTATCCCTCAAAAAGTCCATCATCTCTTTTAAATCTACGCAATCAATACCGGCAGTTGAATCAATATCCCACCAGTGCCCCATTTTTTCAACCTCATTATACACAAAATCATAATTGATCTCTTTTAGATATTGTGCCATCATCCTTCCCTGAATCGGTGGGACATTGTCATCTGCGCCACCGTGCAGAATATAGATTGGTAAATTAGAGGCATTTTCTAAAAAGAGGGGTGCAATATCTTCCCTTAATACCATATCACGATATCTTATCTGGTCAGGTTGCGCAAAGATTTCGCTCCGCTGTAAAAACCACGGTATATACAATTGGAAACTCATCCACCCCGCACTCGGCGCAATTGCCGCAAATAAGTCCGGGTGTGCTAATCCGATATGCCAGACACCATGCCCCCCCATTGAATGTCCGGTGAGATAAATTCGATTTGTATCAATCTTGAAATTCTCCTTTACATCTTCAAGCACCTCAAGGAAGTCAAGTCTTCCCCAGTCCTGCCAGTCAAAACCGAATCTCCTCCGATTTGTGGGAGCAACGATAAATGCCCAGTCCTTCTGGGTGTAGGATTTGACCTGGTTTATTGCCTCAACACCGGCACCATGACAGGTCATAATGAGGGCATAGGTAGAGTCAGGACTATAGTCTTTTGGTGGTAGAACTGCATAATACTGGCAGGAGTTATCTATCTTAGATAGGAAGGTCCTGACATAAGGTTCATCAGGATTTTTCACCTTTATCCAGCAAGAGTCAGCGGTGACAATGTAATTGTGTATTATAAAGATTCTTATCAAAACACTATCCACATTTATAGCCTCACCCATTAGTAAGAGCGGAACCTTTGTTACTGAAAGGGGCATAAGCCTTGAAATCTCCTTTTCTGCCCTTAATATATTCCCTCCAGTGACTTCAACCTTTATATTTTTTATTATCTCTTCAGTAGTATTCATAATTGGAACGCCAATGTAGCCAGAATAATTCTTACCTTTGATAAAATCCGGTAATGTAATATCTTTGATAATCACTATTGGTTCAGGGTTGGTAATAATTTTAAAAGAAAATTTATGTTGACCGTATCCGCTCGGTCTCAAGACAACCCGGTTCTTGCCCTTATTTAAGATAACCGGAATCTGGACATAACCATCCCCATAGGCATCAGCGGGATATGCCTTTCCATTCAAGATGAAAGAGCCCACCTCTTTGGCACTCACAAGGGCAACTAACCTCTCTGCACACTCAAACTCGCCATAGACGATACTTGCACAGAGTAGACCCGCTGCTCCATAATAGTCCTGGATTGTATCCCATAAGACATCTTCATACTTAATTTCAACGCGACCATCGTCAGTATGTATTCTCTTCCATTTAACAAATCCCCCTGGCATTAAAAAACTTGGATAGATGGCGGTTGTATCCGGCTGGAAGTTTTCATCCGAAAAATCAAGATCTAAGCCAATAATCCCCTCACGCGGACCGATAGAAAATGGCCCGAGGTAATACCAATCACTTATTATGATGGTATCAGTTAAGGCTGAAGTATCTCCGGTCAGGGCAATAAAAAAAAGTAAAAGAAAAACCATAACCATTAAAAGATATTCAGGGGGATGCCCCCAGCAAATCTTTTCTCAAGGCAAAAACCTCCCTCAAAAGGAATTTGAATAATTCCAAAGAAACCTTCACCTATATCCCCTCTCCCTTTTTAAGGGAGAGGGAGGGTGAGGGTTGGGGTTTCAGGGATGAAACCCCTGATGATTTATCTTGTGCCTTTTCTTTATTATAATGAAAAACTTCATTATCAGGTAATAGGAATTTTTCAAATTCCTATTACCTAAATATATCATGGGAATTACACAATATTTTATAAGACAAAGCTGACTGAGATTGCTACAAAACAAAAGGAAAAAGAGAAGATTGAGTCAGAAATAAAACACCTGAAAGATATTGCACACAACTATCGTATCTGGGGTTTGCGCAAAGAGAAAGAAGAGATTGGTGCCGGGGATAAGGGCTTTATAAGCCACGGCGCGGCAAAACTCCTGAAGCGGGTCAAAATCTCGGAAGAAAAAATCCAGAAGAAATTACAGAACTTGAAAAGACCAAGCCATATATTGAAAAGATGGATGCAGGATGTGGTTTTTATCGCGGCGGGGAAGCCGCTCCTACAAGGGATAACAATTGGTTAAATGGATAACACCGCAAGTGGTGTCAATCCAGAATCGTTTTGATTCTTATAAAAGGGCGCTTTGAAATATGGGATTGAAGCGGGCCCCTAAAATGAAAATCAGAACCCCTGCTTCAAATAGAAGAGAGATATGTTCTATCCTTTTCTATACTTTCCAGGAACCTGGATGGTATTTCGGTTGGATACTTACCCGTAAAGCAGGCAGTGCAGAAACCCTTATCATCCGACCCCACCCCCTTTATCAAACCTTCTCTTGATTGATATATAAGTCCATCAGCACCGATTGTCATCTTTATTTCATCAATTGATTTGTCTCGCGCAATAAATTCACCCCGGGTCTGCATATCAATCCCATAGACACAGGGATATTTTAAAGGGGGTGAATATACACCATAATAAACCTCTTTTGCACCAGCATCACGCACAAGTTTAATTATCTCTTTTGATGTGTTACCCCGGACAATTGAATCATCTATGAGCAAGACTCTTTTATCCTTTGTTTCAGATTTTATCACATTCAATTTCATCCGGATAGCCTCAATCCGTTGCTGCTGGGTTGGCATAATAAATGTTCTATGGACATAACGGTTCTTTATCAGACCTTCACGATGTTTTACCCCCAGAATCTCAGCCACCATCTGGGCAGAACCCCTTGCCGTATCAGGAACAGGGACGACAACATCGGGTTTGACACCAATCTTCAAACATTCCTTCCCCAATTCTACCCCCAACCTCAATCTTGCTTCATATACACCAATACCATCTATTACCGAATCGGGTCGGGCAAAATAGATATACTCAAATATACAGATTGCCTTTTTGTCTCCACAAATCTGTTTTGAATAAAAATTTCCGTTGGTATCAACAAATATCGCCTCTCCGGGTGCTACATCCCTAAATTCTGTATAGCCAAGAATATCAAGTGCCACACTCTCAGATGCGAAGGCATAACCTTCACCATTTTTTGCATAGACAAGTGGTTTGATTCCATTCTTATCCCGGAATGCAAGCAAACCCTTGTTTGCAATGATACAGACGACTGCAAAACTGCCA
>CBFGJQ010000145.1:0-3800 GCA_965649095.1 Caldifarciminota bacterium
ATAATCCTTCCCTCCCCCGCCACAACAACCGCCTTGATCTCCCTTCCCACATACTTAAAATCTTTACCCTTTAACCTGCCGATATTCATTACCATATCAATCTCATCACAACCCATCTTAACCAGCTCCTCCGCCTCAAAAACTTTAGTCTTGTAACTCTCCGCCCCAAGTGGAAAGCCAACCACACTACATACCTTTATATCCTCAGGCAATTCCTTGCGCACAATCTCAACCCAGCAGGGATTAACACAGACTGCATAAAATCTATACCTTTTGGCACCTTCTATAAATTGTAGTATCTCCTCTCTCTTTGCATCAGGTCTTAAAATCGTCTGGTCAATGTATCTATTTATCTTCTCCATAAGCCTCCTCTATTATTTTAAAAAACCGATTTTTTATTGTCCAGGAATAATATAAAACCAAAAGTTCTGGCTTAATCCTTTTTGCAACCAGGGTTCTGCCTCCCTCTTTTATCTTTCGGACAGTGTATAAATAGACACCACTCCGTCTTACGGCAATCTTCCTTTCGCCTCTCTTCGCCTTAAAGACTTCCTCACTGAGTGGATCCATAGCTGCTGGATAGACGACACGTCTCTCTGTCAATTTCTTTGTATTCTCTGCAGACCTGATTGCCAGACTTGTATCATTCTCCTGATATGGAAAGAATTCATAGGCAATCTCAGCAGCTGGTGGTTCAATGAGAAGGCTGAGGTCAGCAAAGACCTTTTTATTTATATACTCAAATGCACAGACATCATCGTGGATAAGTTCTAAAAGGCCTTCGCGGTTCATCCCCATCCTCTTTAAGTCCCGCCCTGGATTTAGAGAAAGTGATAACAGAAAATGGAAGAAGTCTAAATCCATGTCCCATCTTGTGAGTATCTCACCGGAGTCAACGAATATCTTTGGTGGCCTCTCCTGAAATAAGTCGGTGATTATTGAAACTACGCCTGTATCACGGGGGAGGCCTTCCGGTTTTATTGAAAGACTCCTTTTCAATTCTCCTCCATCAAACATTGTATCAATGGCGGCAAAATCGAAGAGAGAAAATCCCCTCCCACCCTTTTGAGAAATGAGAGACTGTTCGTAACCTGCCACATCCTTCATCACCGGCCACAGAAGCCCGATACCCATTATCGCCCCTGGTTGGTAAAGGTAGGTAAATTCAAGAAAGTCCTCAAAGAGGGAAAGGTCAGGGGTATAGGACATAACCACACAATAGTCATAGGCACCCTCCCAATTCCACCAGGTCTGGGCATATTGGTAGCGCGCCCTTGCCGGATTTGAAATAACCGCATACGAGACCTTGATATCCCTCTTCCGTTTAATCGTTTCATAGAGGGTTCGGGCCAGATGATAGAGATTCTCCTCCCTTCTTCTATTGAGTTTGTAGAAGTTATAGGTAAGCCATCGCTTAAAAAGGGAGAGTTGGGGATAGCGGGTCAATGTGAGCCAGCGAATCTCCCTCGCCTCCGTTATAGCAAAGATAGAGGTCTTAAGCGAATCACCTATCCCCCAGTATATCCCGGGATAACGGAAGAAGTCAAGATGGAGACCATCAACTGGGTACCTTTCTATGACCTCAAGGAGAATCTCTTTTATGAAGTCTCTGACCCCAAGTTCTTCGGGATTGATAAACAGACCTTCAAGTCCGAGGTCAGTCCATTCGTAGCCTGAATAGTCAACCATACTCCTTCCAAATATATCTTTCAAAAACCATCCCGGATTTTTGTAGAAGATATGATCAATTGAATCCGGCCTTTTATAGAATGACCAGACTGTAAAGGCATTTATCCAGGCATGAAACTTCACACCCCTCTTCTTACAGTATTCAAGCAATGTATCAACCGGAGAATACTCAGGTGGTGAATGGCGAGCAAGATATTCACTCCGGGGAAGGAGATAGGAGTTATAATAACTTGAACCACCCACAACCATCTGGACATATATATCGGTGATATCCAAATCTTCAATTATTTTGATGATACGGGGAATTGAATCCGGAGAGACAACTGAGATTGCCCTTATCCAGAGGCCACGATGGGGAAAGGTCAATTGGTTATAAGCCTGCAAATATAAGAGATATGCTACAAATATAGAAGAGATCTTAACGGCCAAACCTCTTTGCCAGTTCATCAAGGGTAAATTTTATTATAATTGGCCTTCCATGGGGGCAGATATATGGATTTGCACAGGCAAATAGTTGGTCAATCAGACTCTGCATCTCTACCGGCGATAGTTTCTGCCCGGCCTTGATTGCCATCTTACAGGCAACAACCTTTGCAAGTTCCCTTTTTTCATTCATCAACTCACCAAGGTTTTTGACCTCACTAAAGAAGTCCAGCATATCCTCCCTACTTATCTTCACATCCGCGGGGAGGCCCTCAATGACCAGCGTCCTTCCGGAAAATTCCCTAAAATCCATCCCCATTGATTTGAGTTCTCCCTTCGTCTTTTGATAGACAGCATACTCCTCGGGACTCAGTTCAAGCGTAATGGGAAATAAGAGGCGCTGGGTGTTAGACCTTCCGGAGATGATCATTTCGTAGATTATCCTCTCATGTGCTACATGCTGGTCAACAATTACTAAACCGGAACTGGTCTGAGAGAGGATATAGGTATTGTGCAATTGCCAGAACTCAGGTGCCTCGCTTGTAGTTGGATGCCCGGGGAAATAATCCTTAGGATACTGAATTATCTCTTCCTGAACATATTGGACAGCGGATGCAGCCCCTTCTATCCCTTTTGTCGCTGGACCTTCATAAGCAAAGACCTTTTGAAAGTTAAGGACATCCCTCTTTATCCCCTGAGTTAAAAGGTCAACGATGTATCGCTCATCTTTAAATCTCACCTCACTCTTTGTTGGGTGAATATTAACATCAAGAAATTTGCCCTCCACCTTTATGTTGAGTATAAATGATGGATGGACTTTCGGATTCCCATATGCCTCAAGGATTGTGCGATATATCCTTGGGTACCGCACCGGCCGGAAGTTTACATAGATGAACTTAAAATCGGTATCCTCAGAAAAGTCGGGCTGGGAGAAGAATCCATCAAAAGAGACTGAACCGACGGTGATTGTTAGAGGTAATAACCTCCCTGCAACCTCTCGGCCGAAGACCTGGACCAAACGCTCTTTCAGGTCAGCAACTGGGGGATAATTGAGAATATTTCGGCCTGACTCCTCAAGAATAAAGTGGATACCAGGCAGAATCAGGGAATAGGTCTTTACCATCTCAATGACCAGATGCCTTTCATAACTACTGGATTTCAAAAATTTTCTACGGGCAGGAAGATTATAAAAGAGGTTGACGACCTTTATGCGTGTTCCTCTTGCCCTTTCAGAATCGCTAACCCTTTTCTCTTCACCCCTAATTTCAATCCTTGTCTTTTCCTTACCATCGGATGTTTCCATTTCAAATTGGGAAACCTGGGCAATACTTGCCAGTGCCTCCCCCCGAAAACCAAAGGTTTGAATATCTTCAATATCCTCAATCCTCTCAATCTTACTTGTGGCATGTCTTTCTACAGATAATAGGGCATCTTCTTTTGACATCCCAATCCCATCATCATTTACAATAATCTTTCTTTTACCACCGTCCTCAATCTCAACCTCAATCCTCCTCGCCCCGGCATCAATAGAATTCTCAATAAGTTCCTTCACAACTGAACTGGGTCTTACAATTACCTCACCAGCCGCAATCTTGGAGCAGACCTCGGGGGGAAGGATTCTAATCTTTCCCATTTTGATCAACCACCGGCTCAAATCTATCTTTGTATTTCTCGTATATCGCGATTGC
>CBFGJQ010000146.1:0-3750 GCA_965649095.1 Caldifarciminota bacterium
ATAAATCCTTCACCCTATATTATACAATAAGAAAATCCCAGCGTCAATGGTGTGAAGATAAATTACCCGGCCTGGAATTTAAGTATTGTTTGGATAGGACTATTTACCTATGACTATAACCTTCTTATAACGAATTCCATTATTTTTATTGAGAATAAAATAGACACCGCTCTGAAGCGAGCACCTTTCTTTCACCATCCTCCCACTTATATCATACAATTGGCAGTTCAATAACGGACTGATATCTCTAATGTGGCTTGGAATATCATTTGAAAAGACCAATGTTTCTTTTTCTTCAACAGATGGTCCGGGAATTGTTATCAGCATACTATCCTTAGCCACATTTCCCGCGGCATCCCATGCCTTCACAATAATCCAGTAGTCTCCTCCGGGAAGCCCGGTCGTGCTGAAGGAATATGCCTCATCCGAGGCCTCAATCAGACTATCACCATCGGAATTGGTGATAATAAAATAGTAATCACGATATTCATAATCTCCCCGTGAATCACAGACTGCATCATCTTTATATACTACATTTACATTCTCTGTATAATAAAGATAACCCTTAAAGAGAAACGATAACTTTTCAGGAAAATTTACCGGACCGTGAATTTCATAAGATATCCCAAGTGGAATCATCCTCTCCCAGACTGGATACTGAGGCAAAGGGGTGCCGGTCTTGTCATATATCTTGGCAATAATATCAACATCGCCGGTTACATTATTGGGATTTAAATAGGTGCTTGTATTATTCTGGCAGATGGCAAACTTGTAATTCCCATAGGCATTTTCAAAGACCGGCTTTGATGTATCATCATAGGGACTAATTATTATCAGAGGGTTCTGGACAAATGCCCAGTCTGCATACTGCCAGACCGCTCCAATATCTTTAATCCGGGCAAAGTGGCAATGGTCAAAACCACTGATGGGCCAGGGAACAAGATAGCCAATTAAATCTCCTGCATTGACAGTATCGCCGATATTCTTGTGGTATTGACTTGCGTCAATATGGGCATAGAGCCAGGCCTCAACTGAGTCGTTGGCAATATTTGTATCCGCAATTGCCAATCGCCAGTGGTATTCTGCCCCAGTCGTGAGCCATGCCTTGACAAAACCCCTTTGAACTGCATAGACCGGCCTGCCGATTTCCATCCCCATTACATCAATCCCCGGATGCATATATGGCCATCCCCCATAATCCTGGAATTCACCCCAATTATTCCCTAAAGGATGGGTGGAATCCTGAGGGGCTAAGGGCCAGCCAATTCCAAAGAGGAAGAGAATAATCATCTCTTTTCTATTTCACCGGTTTCAAAATTATAAAGCACACTAAAACTCGGCATCTCCAGGTGCACAAATTTGCCATCGGGTGAGAATTTGATAGAACGGACAAATGGCGATTCAATTATCCGGATAAACCTTAATCTCCCTTCTTCATAAAAAGAGATGGTATCATTTGAAACCACACAAAAGCGCTGAGCCATTTCCGTGCTGGCAAACAGTCTACCAGGATTAAATTGGTAGACCAACTTGCCCGACAGGGCAAATGCATAGACACCATTACGGTCTGAAACAAAAAATAGTGTATTATCCGGTGAATAACCAAAACCATTAGGGTAATCTAACGGCAGTAATTCTTTGATATCGCCATTAAGTTCATAGAGGAATAGTTGCCTCTCACTGGCAGCAAATACAACACCAAAATTACTGATAAAGAAATTGACTGCCCCGGGATTTAATATGGAATATAATTTATTACCCTCTTTATCATAAAGGGTAAATGAACGGGAGAGAAGTTCAGTTCCACCCGTATAACTTACCTCCCCAATAAATTCTTTATTGCCCGATTCAATGGTCAGGGTGAATATTAAAAGATTCAATAGTGTGCCCATCATCTAATTTTATATAAAAACACAAAAAAATCAAGCGGTCGTTATTCAAAGGGCCCATTTAACGACAAAATCTTCAAGGGAGAGGGAAGGGTGGGGTCTCATCTATACCTCTTTAAACTCATCCTTTATGAATTTTTTATACCAATTTCCGTATTCCTGCGGGGTTATTAAATGAATCTCAAAAAGGGCATTTGGAAACTGGCTTTTTATTTTAAGTTTAATCTCGGCCTGGGTAAATAGTTCTTTGGGTATTTTTGACAAGATATTCAGGGGGAGACCCCCTGAAAACCCCCGTTACACAGCAAATCTCTTCTCAAGGCAAAAAACCTCCTCAAAGGGGATTTGAATAATTCCAAAGAAACCCTCACCTATATCCCCTCTCCCTTTTTAAGGGAGAGGGAGGGGTGAGGGTTGGGGTTTCAAGGGTGAAAAACCCCTGATGATCTATCTTGAGGTAATGGGAATTTTTCAAATTCCTATTACCTAAAGAAAGTCGTAGCGTCCAGATTTATCTGGACGAACTGTAATCGTCCATCTAAAGATGGACGCTACAAAAGACGATGTTCCTATTTGAAATTTTCTTATAATTAGCCTTTAGATACGGCAGTCAAGTAAGCGGATTCCTGACTATTCACAATCTGTTAATTTGAAAAATTAATTGCTGCATCTAATTTTTCATATTGACTATATATTTTTTTTAGATATTATTTAATATGATAAAAGGGAATGTCTTTAGTGGGATTCAGCCCTCGGGAAGATTGCATATCGCCAACTATGCCAGTGCAATGCGCAATATGATCTCCCTACAGGATGAATATCAGTGTATCTACGGGATTGTTGACTACCATGCAATGACCGTTCCCTTTAAGCCCGAAGAGATGGAAGAGAGGATATTCAACTGTGCGGTTGACTACATTGCCGCAGGTATTGACCCCAAAAAGAGCATCCTGATGCTCCAGTCCACAGTCTCGGAGCATACAGAACTTGCCTGGATATTAAACACAATAACACCAATCTCCTGGCTCACCAGGGTTCCGACATTTAAAGAGAAGAGAATGCAAAATCCCGATTATGTGAATATGGGACTTCTTGCCTATCCAGTCCTTATGGCGGCGGACATTATCCTCTATAAGGCAGTCGTCGTGCCGGTCGGCGATGACCAGTTGCCACACCTTGAATTGACAAGAGAGATTGTCCGGAGATTCAACTCATACTTCGGAGAGACCTTTCCTGAACCAAAGGAAAAACTGGCATCAGTTTCAAGAATATTGGGACTTGATGGACAGAAGAAGATGAGCAAATCGCTTAACAACTGTATCTATCTGGATGAAGGGAAAGATGAAATCTGGAAGAAACTTTCCACGGCAGTGACGGATACAAATAGAAAACGCCGGCAGGACCCGGGTAATCCGGAGGTGTGTAATATCTTTACAATGCATAAGGCATTTTCACCAAATAAGGATATTGAATATTGTGCAATTGAGTGCAGACGGGCAGGTATCGGCTGCCTTGATTGTAAAAAAATTCTTTCGGAGAATATCTATAAAGAACTTGAACCAGTTCAAATAAGACAGAAGGAATTACACACTAAAAAAGAATATATTTATGAAATTCTATCTCAAGGCCGGATAAAGGCGAAGGCAATCGCCCAAAGGACACTGCAGGAAGTCTATGAAAGACTCGGAATAAGAAGATTCCACCAATGAATTCAGGGGGAGACCAAGCCTTAGGAAAGAGATAAAATTAAATGCATCTTAGCAAAAACTAAAGAGGCTGTGTCATAACCCTTGTCGCGGTCGCATCCTGACCTGTCGTCAGGACAGGTTTATGCGACAAAAAAATTAAAAAGTAATGAAAT
>CBFGJQ010000147.1:0-3724 GCA_965649095.1 Caldifarciminota bacterium
GAAAATGAAAATTGCTTTAATCAATGACCAACCATTTTATTCTGGGGTGGGGAAATATACATTTAAGATATTTGAGTTGTTAAAGACCGAATTTGAAATTGATTTATTACATTTAGATTATGGTGCGCGGGCAATAAAAAATCAGGATGGCGAGATTATAGCCCGGGATAAAAAAATCCCAATAATTGATAATAAACCATTTTTCTGGTATAGAATGCGTGATAAATTTGGGAATTATGACCTGTATCATTTTGTTAATCAAAATCTATCTTTTCTGATATCAAAAAAAGACTCAATCATAACCTGTCATGACCTCGCACCACTCATTACCCCTGATCATACTCCGGAAAAAATCTGGCGGCGCTTTCTTTACAATGGTTTGAAAAAAGCAAAGATTATCTGTGCCGATTCAAACTCCACAAAAAATGATCTGGTTAAAATTTATAGAATTCCGGAGGAGCGTATAAAAACAATCTATCTCGGTGTAGAGCAGACTATTTTTAAACCATTGGGCAATAAAGAATATTTACGGCAAAAACTTAAAATCCCAGAGGATGTCAGAGTCATATTAAATGTTGGAACAGAGAAATACCGCAAAAATATTCCAGGGCTTCTGAAAGCCTTTGCAAAACTTGTGGATGAGTATAGGGATTTGATCCTAATAAGGGTAGGCAAAAAGTCAAAAACATCCCGCAAGCTTATAGAAAAATTTGGACTTAGTGATAAAATAAGATACTTTGAGGGCATTAAGGAAAGTGAACTTCCTTTATTTTATAATACCGCAGATATTTTTGTGATGCCTTCTTTCTACGAAGGATTTGGACTTCCTGCACTTGAAGCAATGAGTTGCGGGACTCCAGTTGTAGTTTCGAATAAAAGTTCCTTCCCCGAAATTGTTGAAGATGCTGGAATACAGGTAAATCCTTATTCTATTGAAGAAATTTACTGGGGGATGAGAAAACTACTTACGGAAAAAAACCTCTATGAAGATTTGAAAGAAAAGGGAATAATGCAGGCAAAGAGATTCACCTGGCAAAAAACTTCCGAAGAAATTGCTGATGTTTACAGGCGATTATTTATTAAATAATAGGGAGAGAAGAAATACAGTATTAAATTGTTCGATAGTTTTAGAATAATAGAATTATAAAACTATCAAAAGGAGTAAAAATGGAGGTCATAGAAAAGAAATTCAGAGGGTCGGTAATATATAGAGTTATGAGTTACCCTATTTCTTACGCAATTGTAAAGATGCTCTTAGAGAAAGGAAAAATGAGCTTCAGCGAAATACAGAAAAAAGTAAAGAGGACAAAATCAACAGTTTGTTTCCATTTATCAAAATTACGCCTGGCGAATATTGTGCGTTACGAGAAAAAAGGCAGAGAGACAACTTACTGGATAAAGTATCCAAAGGAGACATTAGATTTGATGAATGCCGTTGAGGCCATGGTTGAGAGAATTACCCAAAGAATTGAAAAAGATATTTAATTGTTCGATAGTTTTAGAATAATAGAATTGTTGATTTATAGGAAATTTTGGCTATAATTTTAAATGAGATTAGAAATAAAATGCTTGATAAGAAATCGAAACCTCTTTAAAAAATTAATTTTTTGGATAATAGTCATTATCATATTTTTCTTTTTAGTTCAAAATCTTATTCAGACCTGGCAGGATATACCTTTTGATAAATTAAAATTTAATTTTGGTCTTATTATACTTTCCTTTATCCCAATTTTTTTAAACTTCCTTTATGGGGCATATCTCTGGCAGAGAATATTGGCAAATCTTGGAGAAAGAATTTCATTTAAACATTCATTGTCCATAACAGGAATTTCAATCCTTGGAAAGTATTTGCCGGGGAAGGTATGGTATGCAGCAGGTAGGGTATATTTTATCAAAAAATTGGGTGTAAAAGAGGAAAAAGGATTTTTGAGCATGGCACTGGAAACTGGACTTTTGTTGCTTTCTTCACTCATTATTTTTATTATCTCTCCATTGATTTATAAATTTATTGTATTAAGAAATTATATTATTTTTGCAATTGTATTGACCATAATTTTTGTAATCGCTGTGCATCCATATTTTGCCAGTAAAATCATAAAAATTATTTACGGCGTATTAAAACGTCCTTTTGCTGAATTGAAATACAGTTACCCCTCAATGTTGTTTCTAACTTTGCTATATGGAATTGCCTGGATAATTTACGGTATCGGCTTTTTTTTACTAATAAATTCATTCTATTCTGTATCTTGTAGTAAATTCATTGCTCTAACCGGAGTTTTTGCAATTTCGTGGAACCTTGGATTTATTGCCTTATTTGCCCCTGCAGGATTGGGAATTAGAGAGGGTATATTAACTCTATTACTTTCGCTCTATTTTCCAAAGCCGATTGCTATTATTATAAGTCTTCTGTCGCGTCTTTGGATAACCGTTGCGGAAATTATCTTTGCTATAATTTCAATAAAATTTCTGCCCGGCCAAAATTTGAAAGGCGAAAGAAATCATTAGGTTTGGTGTTATCCTTTAAAATATTCATTTTGGTTGTTATGCATAAGCTGATTCCTCCTCATTTTTTAACTCTCGGTTGGGCATAATTTTTTGAAATGAAAAAGCCATCTGTATCTGGATAAATCCAGCTTATCCAATAACTCTAAACCAAACCTGAAACTGCTTAACAGTTTTCTTTTACCTTCTACTGAAACCAAATCAACAAAAACCTTTATCCTTTCGCCAATCGCACCAAAAAGAAGCACAAACATATATGCAACCACCACCAAAATCAATTTCTCCATCTTAACAACACCCTTTAAACCAGCCACTTTTAACGAAAAGTAATGCTCGTTCTTGAAATCACGAAAACTCTCCTCAATCCGCATCCGATGCCCATAAATCTCTAAAATAACTGTGCCATTAGATAAATTAGTCACAAGATACAATGGTCATCACGCTCGTATTTTAATAATAAATTCACCGATTCCTGCTCCTTCTTCTGATAGTAGACCTTACGCCACCAAAGAATTTTTCTATTGCTGAACCCTACCTTCTTTAAACAACCAGAAAATTTACCGTGTCTAACCCAAACATCACCTTTTACACGAATTACAAAATTGACCCCCAACCCTTTTAAAAACTTTATAAACCCAACCTTACCAAAACCCCGATCCCCAACAATCACAATCTTTGACCGCAAGTACTGAGGCACTAAACTGATGAATGCTTTTAGACATTCCCGCTCAATGGTATTCTGCCCGAACTCATCAACCAGATAATCAGCTACCCGCCAGAATAGGGGAATTGCTCGTTTCTTGTAAGGTAATGATAAATAAAGCACTGAATAGCTACCGAGCTTTGTCCAATCAATGAGGATTTCTAAATACTGCCGGCTTTTAAGCCATTTTAGAAAATAGGGAACGATGCCTGCGTAAGCATCCTTGAGCCTGAATTTGCTTTTACCGAAGAGACGCCAGAGTCTATTTAAATTGGTTTTGAATTTTTGGGTTACGGGTAATTGGCGAGCCAATTCACACAGGATTGGTTTGTGTATGTCAATAAAGGTCGTAATGGCCTCCCCCATCAAATGGGGAGGAAAAATGAGGAGGACTCATTGCTGCCGTTGACAAATAGAAATGCTCATATATACTTAATCTATGAAAATGTTAAAGAGGTTCATTACCATAGTTGTAGTTATTATAATATTCTACTTCATGCTATCTACTCTAATAAAAAA
>CBFGJQ010000148.1:0-3717 GCA_965649095.1 Caldifarciminota bacterium
TATAAATAACCCAATAAACTGGGCAACTTTTTTATTTTTTCCGTCCGACTCAAGCATGCCCTGACGAAAGTCAGGGTCGGACGCTACATTTTTATTCCGTTTTGAAGAAGGCTTCTGCGCCAAGAGCAGATTTGCGGTATAACGGGGGTTTTCAGGGGTGTCGCCCTGAATATCTTGAGTCTTAAACAGCAGCCAGGAATTTTTACCTGCCTTGGGAAATCTGTATAGCACATAAATTCCTTTAAGCCTCTTGCCGTAGGTCTTAAATTTAATGGCATTCTCATCCATCTCCAAAGTTTCGTATTTACCCCTATCCCATATCTCTACCCTGCCCGCCCCATACATACCTTCAGGAATTACCCCTTCAAAGTCTGCATAATCTAATGGGTGGTCTTCAACCTGAATACAGAGCCTTTTTATGCCCGGTCTTTGGGGTGGCTCTTTTGGCACCGCCCAGGATTTTAACAGACCATCCATCTCAAGGCGCAAATCCCAGTGCAGGTGCGTGGCATAATGTTTATGGACAACAAATATGGACACCAGGGTTACTTGAAGACCGGACTGGCAATAAAGAATACCAAAAAGAAGACACCGAGTATATACATAATGACAGATACCTCCCTTCCCCTGCCACTGAGTAATTTTATAAGAACATAGGAGAGAAAACCGAGGGAGATTCCATTTGAGATGCTATAGGTAAAGGGCATACCAGCAATGGTAATAAATGCGGGAACTGCCTCAGAGTAATCAGAAAAGTCAATCTTTACCACCGATTCCATCATCATAATTCCCACAATTATCAGTGCTGGGGCAACTGCCACTGAGGGAATGAAACCGACAAGGGGGGCAGCAAATGTTGCCACCAAAAAGAGGATACCGGTCGTTAGGGCAGTGAGGCCAGTCCTACCCCCTTCTTCAATACCCGCCGCACTTTCAATATAAGATGTAACGGTGGATGTGCCAACCAGTGCCCCGAGGACAGGTCCTAAAGAATCTGCAAACAATACCCTCCCAATTCTCGGTATATGCCCCTTATCATCAACAAACTTCGCCTTTACCGCAAGTCCGATAACAGTTCCTGCCGTATCAAAGAAGTCAACAAAGAGGAGGGTGAATATCAATGTAATAAAAGATAGTTTCAGGGCACCAATGATATCTAATTTGAAGAAGGTTGGGGCAAGGGATGGTTGTAGCAATTGTAGTATCTCCCCTTTGGTTTTGAAGAAAGGAATAAAACTTAAACCAGTGCCGATAAGGATACCGATCAATATTGCCCCCCTAATCTTCTTGACCAGGAGGATTGTGGTAGCAATAAGAACAACACTGGCAAGGATGATTCTGGGATAAACCGAAGGGCTTGCAATTGGCGCGATGGTAATGAATGTAACATCATGCCGGGCAATAAATCCCGCCTCCTGAAATCCTATGAATGCAAGAAAGAGTCCAATTCCCACACTCACTGCACATTTTAAAGGCATTGGTATTGAGTCAATGATTACTTCCCGGAGTTTGGTTAAGGTTATTATGACAATAATTACACCTTCAATGAAAAAAAAGCCCAGCCCAACCCGCCAGTCAATACCCATTCCAACACAGATTGAGTAGGCAAAGAATGCATTCAGCCCCATCCCCGGTGCCAGGGCAATCGGATAGTTTGATAAGAATCCCATTATAATTGTAGTAAGTCCGGCAACGATACAGGTTGCCAGGGTAACGGCACCTTTATCCATACCTGCGGCCGAGAGGATTAAGGGATTTGCCGCAATGATATACGCCATCGTCATAAATGTAGTAATTCCCGCAAGGACTTCTATCTTTATATTTGTCCCACTCTCGCTTAATTTAAATAATTTTTCAAACATAATACCTCCCAATTCTACTTAACAACTACAATCTTTGTCATGTCATTATTACCCGCGCCATAAGTATACATATAGCAGTAATAGAGACCACTCGCTACATAGTTGCCGGATTCATCCTTACCATCCCAGATGAAAGCAGCATTGGGGGATGCCGGGTCGGTATCGGCATATCTACCCGGTGCCAGGCGCCAGAATTCCTCTCTCTTTATAAGTCGCCCCGAGATGGAATAGATGCTGAACTGGACATCGGTCTTGGTATTAAGGAAGAATGGAATGTAGATACAATTTTGCCCTTTGACCGTGAAGGGATTTGGAAATGGTGTAAGAAAGCCACATTTCGTTAGAGGTTTGTAATAAGGCGGTGTGTAGTAAAATGCCTTCACTGCATCAGGCCAGCCATAGCCGAGACTATCGTTGGCGGAATTGGCATAACTTGCAGTTTTAAAGAGGGCATTTCTAACCGAATCAACATCCCACCCTGGATGACCCTCAAGGAGCAGGGCACAGATTCCTGATACCATTGCCGTGGCACCTGAGGTTCCAAATGAATAGAGGTAGTCATTGACCGAGTCGGGGTTAATGACAATGGGGGCTGCTGCCAGACAGACAAGTTCAGGTTTTATTCTACCATCATAGGTTGGCCCATAACCCGAATACTCCCAACGGGTAAATAGTGTATCAATCCCTCCAACAGTTATTGCCCCCATTGCATCACCAGGAACAACCAATTGTGGGATTGAAACATTCCCCGCGGCAGTGACAACAACAACACCCCTTTTTGTCGCCTCATAGGCGGCGATTGAAGTTGGTGCTGTCTTGCCATCATAGTCAACTGGCCAGCTATACCAGTTCGTATAACCCAAAGAACTGGAGATGATATCAGCACCCTTTGCTTCTGCCCACTCAAGCCCCGCAATCCAGGTATCTTCTTCAACCGGGAATTCATATACCGAGTCCGGATTTTCGGTCTTTGCAACGATGAACTGGGCACCTGGTGCAACACCGGTGTAGTAACCGTCGGCGTAACCACCAACCAATCCAAGCATCTCGGTGCCGTGGCGGGGATGGTCGGTAGTATCATCGGTGTTATTGTCGCCCCTTTCACAGTAGAACTTCTTAAATTGCTGTTGTATCACAGTTAGGGTTGGCAGATAGACGAATTCTTTATCAAGGGAGTCAAGGTTTGGGAAACTGCTGCCATTATCATTGGAGGTGCAAAGATAAATTCGTCCTTCACTCTCCCAGGTAACCGCAATAGAATTGTTGATTCTGGCAATAGAAATCTTGCCGATGGAGTTCAAATTATCACAGAGAAATATCGGTGCTGAGAAGTTCTGTCCAAAGTCTGTGGATTTTATAAAACCAACCCGGAAAAAGGGAGGGATACTGGCATCTTTATAGACTAAAAGGATTGTATCCTTAAAACAGATCACCTCGGGGTCCTTTCCAATCACACCGGTAAATTTGCGGGCAAAAACGGAAACGGGAATTGAATCCGAGAGGAAGAACAGAGAATCAGTGGGTAGGGTATAATAGAAGACACCGACTTTAAATCCTCCCACAACTGCCTTTGGATTTTTGATATTTTCTAACGCAGTGTCAATCAGAATCTCATTGAAGAAACTATTTATATTTCCTTTTCTTAAATAGAGATGATTTTTACTCCGATAAAAGAGATAGACCGTATCATCATAAATTACCCCTGAAGGTTCACGGTATCCCGGTCCTGTAATCGCACTTGGTGGAGCAATAATTGTGGTATCCATTACGAGGTATTTTATTCCAGCGCGGTCGCGGTAGAAGATAAAGATTGTATCCCTGCCACATATTGTCAATTCGTTTACCCAGGAATTGA
>CBFGJQ010000149.1:0-3713 GCA_965649095.1 Caldifarciminota bacterium
AGGGCGTCCATCTTTAGATGGACGCCGCTGAGTTACTGCCTACTGAATTGCTGGGCTACTTTAAATATATTATCTTCTCCACCTCACTCCTTTCCGGTATTATAAACTTGCAGAAATAAATCCCCTGAGGAACAACCCTACCCATGTCATCGGTCCCGTCCCAAACAACAGAGGTAGCAAGAAGAGAATAGAAAGTAGAGAGATTAAAGGTTTTAACCAATCTGCCGGTTATATCATAGATCTTCAAAGTTGCATCGCGGCCGGGCAAATCCAAAGAAGGTAGGAAGATTTCCGTCTTTTCAGTAAAGGGATTAGGCAAGACTTTAAGTCTGGGATTTGGGATTTGGGATTTGGGATTTATATTTGTCTCTTCAATTCCAATTATCTGTCTGCGTGCTGGAACCTTGTCTGAGGTCAACCCATCCGAACCCCAGTAATAATACTGGGTTATTGTCCTATATGTTCCAAGCGGATTATAAATCGGAAAGGCATTGATGATGGTATTAGAACTTTCTCCAGTCATCAGAACCACAAGTTTAAATGGATTTCCGGCGGTATAGCCCATATTCGCATACGGAATATAAAGTTCAGTATAAAGATAGTTATTCACCACACTATCTTCACAAACGAGACCGGAAAAAGCGGTATCAACCCAGGAACCTCTACCATCCTTTGAACTCACATATTTTTTATAGAATACCGACGAACCATTATCAACTATAAGGCAGAAGTCGGGTTTGAAACTATCAGGTGGGGTCGGTTGAAACCTTGACCTGCCCGATGTGCCATTGTAAGGCACGGTGCTATCCGCGCCTCCGGGCCTGGTATCAACATAAATAAAGAGGTCGCCTTCAGTCCGCAGGTCACAGCGGGCAAATCCCACATAAAACCAGGGTGGAGTAAGGGGATAGTCCCAGGTCACAAAGAGGGAGTCATAGTCAGTTCCTGTATCGTTTTTGCGCCGCCTATTTAAATACTCATATTTATTGGAAAAGTCCTTTACATACCCGTACGGATTAATTGCACTGCCAACCTTAAGATAATGTGGAGTCACTGAATCCCCTGAAACCACAACCCTTGGCTCAGCGCCCAAGGCACCCCACAGGGTATCTTCATCGCTCACTTTCAAAGCAAAGATGAGGGTATCCATTGGTGGTAATCCAGAGAGAACATATCGACACCATTTCCCCACTGTGCTATCCTTTGTATTCCAGGTTTGATAATATTCTTCACAAGAATCGTTAAATGCAGCTTCTGATGTTATCTTCTTCCTTGAAAATTTCAACTTGTAGGGACCCTCGGCAGATTCCTTTAATGAATCATCCGAGACAACCTTCCACCTGATAATTATGGAACCTTCAATAGTTGTATAAGTTGAACAATAAATTGCAGTGATTGGTTCGGGTTGACAGGTCATTCCTAAAAAGCCGAGGCAACGGCGCATAAACTCCTGGGCAGTATGGGGATGGGCGCGGTCTTTGATTCCATCTGGAGAGAAACTACAATAGATTGTGCTTCCGTCTACCCTTGAATCCTTCTTCCAGTAGTTACCCCATGCAACTGCCCTGCCTGCCCACCACCTATCTTTTGTCTCCCAGTCTGCCAATAACAGTTTTGCCTCAGGTCTGGCAGAAATCACATCCACATAATTATCCGCCTCTTTCTTATATTGATATGCCAGTGTCTCACTTTGGGCGAATGTCCCAGGTTGTCCATATAAAGTATCTACATTCCCGCTGGTATATGGATTGCCATCGCTTATATAATTTGCATGGAACTTACTGAAGAGGGCTGTTCCGCTATACATATAGCCAAAATCATTACCCATCAAAAGGACAGGCTTCCCACTGCTGATATACTGATACAACTCAAACTGGTCTTCTGAACTGATAACTCCCGCCGGTGTGTCATTCAATCTGAATCCAAGACTTACAATCGTCTGCTTATAGGCTGTAAGACCTCTACCACCTTTCTGTGACCTTGGTAATGTGTCCCGCACGGTAAGGTGATATTTATTCCTGACCCGATTAAATTCATCAAACTGGTCAACAATTGCTGAATCAATAGGAACATAGACAGAGTCAGGCTCATCAATTGGGTCTTCATTCCAATCCGTAGTCAAAGGGTTATCATAGTTTTCATCGTCGTAATACCACATCCAGCCAGCGCCACGCGGGGTCGGGTCAATTACACTATCGCTCTTTGGTAATATTCCATAAGTTGAAGAAGGTGCCCTATAATAGGTGCGACAATAGACACTCCTTGCAAGGTAACTCGTTGTCACCGAGGTATCGGGGAAGTCTGTCCACGCCACGATACAGGTATCATGATTATTAACATTCCATCGCAAGCAGGCGACATCCCCTGCATACTGGTCCCAGGATTTGGACGTGGCTTCGTCATTTATAGTATATTCCGGTTTCAAACTACCACCTATGGAAACCCTTGCATAGACTCCCCTGCCCTTATTGCTTGTCTCCTTTGTATAGATTATAATATAGTCATTGTTAGGGAATACCGCCACTCTTGGACCGAATTCAGGAGCCGTGCTCTGAACAACAGAGAAATCTGATGGACTTACAGGCACCAGTGAATCAAGCCCGGGTCTCATCTGAAATGTCCGGGCATAGATATCCGGGTCGGTTGCACTATATTCATACGTCCAGCTGACAACCACAAATCCATTTTGATTAACTGCCACATCCGGGCTATATTCGTTATGCCCATCAATACCCGGGCGACTCACTTTTATCTTCCCCTCTATAATATTGCTATTTATGTCGCGATACTGAAGGTAAATAGACCTCAGGGAGTCGCCTGTGGTTGCTGAATCAACATAGACTACCACATAACCTGAATCACAGAATGCCACCCTTGAGCCTGAGCGAGCCCTCATTCTCAGATTCGGTTCAATAGCACCGGAATAGAGAATGGTCCCATTAATGTCATATTTCTTATGGTATATCATGTACACACCTTGAGGAGGCTGAAAATAGGTGAAAGAGACGACAAACGTGCCGTCGTCGCGACAATCTAACGCGGGTGATTTAGTATAGCCCTCAAACATACTATCAACCTCAACAATGGTTCCATCTCCAATCCGTGCATATATATATACCTTACGCACATTGGTGCTTTTTATTCTCTCCCACACCTGGATAACCGGACGGGTGGATGACGTAGGCGTTGCCAGTTGAATATCCTCATTATTGACCGCCCAGAGATTATCAGTATCAACCTCAACATTGTATCCACGCAAAGTGCCCTTCCAGAGAAGGCGCTGCCGGAAAACACTATTACGGCCATTGCCCCATCTTAAATCATCCCAGGCAATGTAGGCAGTAGTATCCCTTGCTGCAACCGAAGGACCCCCCTCACGCCGATAACCCTGGTCATTATCCCAGACAAAGATAGAATCAAGCCCCCATAGGGCTACTGGTATAAACAACATCACCCATAACCAATGACCTCGCCGGGTGGGCATAATAACCTCCTTCCTTTGTTAGCCTCTTATTATGCAAAATTCGTGCCAAACTAACCTGAAAAAACAAATGAAAATTCATATCTTTTTGACCTTATCTTTGTGCCCAGATTATACTTTAAGATAATTTTTGCACAAAAGTGCAAGCCAAGAACATATCATCAGGGGCTAAAGCCCCTGAAACCTCAACCCTCACCCTCCCCTCTCCCTTGAAAAGGGAGAGGATACACTT
>CBFGJQ010000150.1:0-3690 GCA_965649095.1 Caldifarciminota bacterium
TCAGAAGAAGACCCGCATAATCATCGGCTTCTTTGACTTGCTGGCAGTGAAGTTTCAGGTCTCATTCTTAAAAAAACCGCTATTATATTTTGGAACCGCGGGTATGCTTCAGTTTCTTTTAGGAATTCTGGTCGGGATTATTGCCGTCATATTAAGGATTCTTGGACATGGATTTAGGCCCCTTTTGTATCTTGTAATTCTCCTTGTGGTATCGGGCATCCTCTTCTTTTCACTCGGTCTTATTGGTGAATCAATAAGGGCAATCCTTGACCGTCTTGAGAAGTTAGAGTCTAAAGAGAGAATGGATGGCTAAGACTGAAAATGGAGCTAAAAAAAGGTGGGGGATTCTCTGGACAATCTTGAGGTTTTTTATCGGTATTGGCCTCATCGCCTTTCTGCTTATAAGGCTGGATGCGGAAAGGATCTTTCAGTATATCAAAGATATGAACATCAAATATCTGAGCCTTGCCCTTATCCCCTATCTTCTTTTCATAATCATCTCCACCTGGCGCTGGCAGGTTCTGCTTGACTATAAGAGAATGGCAATCCCTTTCAGGACTTCCCTGGTTATATACCTCATCGCCTTTTTTTTTAATAATCTCCTCCCAACAACCATTGGTGGCGATGTAATGAGGGTCCTTTTATCAATGAAGAATCGTAAGGCGGAGGCACTGGCGATTGTCCTTGCCGATAGAATCTTGGGTTTCATCGGCCTTTTTTGCCTCGGTCTCCTTGCGGTAATATACCTCCTTCTGTTTCAAAAGAGGAACGAATTCTTATCATTGATGATTATCGGTCTGTGTGCACTTATCTTTATTACCTTTCTTCTCTTATCAAGAAGGGTATATACAATATTTTCACCCCTGGTTATAAAAATAAAAATCTTCAGAATTGGCGAAAGGATAAACAATCTGCACAATACAATGACCGATTTTGGTTCCGCCAGGGGTGTGATAATTATCTGTATAATCCAGTCCATCATAATCCAGGCACTCCTTGCCATCTCGCCTTATCTTGTCCTTAAGAGTATGGGAAGCTTTGGGATTTCAATCTTGCCATTTTTTATTTACCTGCCCATAATTAATGTCATCTCAATGATTCCGATTTCTTTTAATGCCCTGGGAGTAAGAGAGAATGCCTATGTTATTCTATTTCAAAGGGCGGGATTGAGTGGTGAGGTCTCAATGACTGTCTCCCTCGTTTCCTTCTTTATCTTCTTCTTATTTTCTCTCATCGGTGGTATCTTCTTTATCTTTTACAAAAAGTCGTTTTTCAATAAAGGAGGCTTATGAAGGTCTGTATGATTGGGACAGGATATGTTGGGCTCGTCTCAGGAACCTGCTTTGCAGAAATAGGTCACAATGTAATATGTGTGGATAACGACGAGAAGAAGATCCAAATCCTTAAGAGTGGCAAGATTCCCATCTATGAGCCGGGGTTATTGGAGTTGGTGCAGAGGAATGTCCAGGCAGGAAGGCTCAGATTCACGACATCAATTTCCGAGGGTGTGCGCGAATCCCTCTTCATATTCATCGCAGTCGGTACACCGCCAAAAGAGAATGGTGAGCCCGACCTCTCAAGTGTGGAGAAGGTGGCAAGTGAGATTGGCGAAGCAATGGAAGATTATAAGATAGTCGTAGAAAAGAGCACGGTTCCGGTTCAGACAGGAAGATGGATAAGGACAGTGATTGAGCGATTCAACCGTCGTAATGTGGAATTTGATGTTGCCTCAAACCCTGAGTTCTTGAGGGAGGGCTCAGCAATAAATGATTTTTTAAGGCCTGATAGAATCGTCATTGGTGTGGAGAGCAAAAAGGCAAAGGAATTGCTTTTGGAGTTATATAAACCAATTGATGCCCCACGGATTATTACCGATCTAGTAAGTGCGGAATTAATTAAACATGCCTCAAACTCTTTTTTATCAATGAAGATCTCCTTTATCAATGCCCTTTCAATAATCTGTGAGCGCTCCGGGGCTGACATAATAAAAGTGGCGGAAGGGATAGGACTTGACAAAAGAATCGGCCGGGACTTTCTCAATGCCGGTGTGGGATTTGGTGGCTTCTGCTTCCCCAAGGATTTAAAGGCATTCATCGGCATTGCCCATAAACTTGGTTATGACTTCAGACTCTTAAAAGAGGTTGAGAGGATAAACGAAGAGCAGATGTTGAGGGTCGTCAAAAAACTACAAGACCTTTTGTGGAATTTAAAGGATAAGAAGATTGGAATATTAGGGCTCTCATTCAAACCCAATACCGATGATATGAGATTTGCCCCTTCAATAACGATAATAAATGAATTAAAGAAAGAAGGGGCATTTGTGAAGGCATACGACCCGGTTGCAATGGAGCGAGCAAAGGAGATAATGCCGGATATAGAATATTGCAAGGATGCCTATGAGGTCGCAAACGGTGCTGATGGTATAATCCTAATAACCGAATGGGATGAATTTAAAAATCTTGATTTAAAGAGACTAAAAGAGTCAATGCGCCAGCCCGTATTTCTTGATGGCAGGAATCTCTTTGACCCACAAAAGATGAAGGAGTTGGGTTTCATATATACCGGGATAGGAAGGTGAAGGTCCTTATCACGGGTGGGGCTGGATTTATTGGTTCGCACCTTGTTGACCATTATATCGCCCAGGGGGATGAGGTAATTGCCGTTGATAATCTAATTACCGGAAAAGAGGAGAATATAAAACACCATTTTAGCAATAAGCGATTCAAATTTATAAATTCCGATGTCTGCGAAAGGTTAACCATACCCGATGAAGTTAACTTAATATTCCATCTCGCCTCGCCCGCAAGCCCCCTTGATTATTTCAAATATCCAATTGAGACGATGAAGACCGCCTCCTTGGGAACGATAAATTTGTTAGAACTCGCCTTAGATAAAAGGGCGAAGCTTCTCCTTGCCTCAACGAGTGAGGTATATGGTGACCCCCTCATCCACCCCCAAAGAGAAGACTACTGGGGAAATGTAAATCCTATCGGACCGCGCTCAGTCTATGACGAGGGGAAGAGATTCGCCGAGGCAGCGACCCTTGCCTATCACAGAAGATACAAACTGCCGGTTGCGATTGTTAGAATATTCAATACCTATGGAGAAAGGATGCGGATTGGTGATGGTCGGGTAATTCCGGCATTTATAGAACAGGCATTAAAGAATAGACCCCTCACCATCTTTGGTGATGGGAATCAGACCCGGAGTTTTTGCTATATTTCGGATATGATAAAAGGAATTGTAAAACTTGCACAGGCCAATTACTCAATGCCTGTAAATCTTGGTAATCCTAAGGAGTATAAGATCATTGAAATAGCCCGGCTTATAAAAAAACTTTGCGGAAGCAATAGCCCTTTTACCTTTCAGCCCCTGCCCGAGGATGACCCCAAAAGGAGAAAGCCAGACATCAGCCGGGCAAAAGAGATTCTAAATTGGGAACCAGAAACAGAACTCGCAGACGGCCTGAAGAAGACGATTGATTGGTTTAGAAATAGAATATCATCGTGAAATGTTTAACGAGAAAGATTGTAGCATTGTGAATTTTCATACTTTTGATAAAAAATTTTGGGCCCATGACCAGAAAGTGTGGTGAAAAAACTTGAAAGGCATCCCTTAGATCTATATAATCGGAACTATTCCAACCAGCATCTAATGATTCTGGTTTTAAGCGCCTGAGGGAGAGATTTA
>CBFGJQ010000151.1:0-3681 GCA_965649095.1 Caldifarciminota bacterium
CTGAATATTCAGCCTTTGGTATAAATAAAATCTTTTTCTCCCATTCCTGAAAAATGACGGCGAATCGGTCAAAGACATCTCTTCTGCCCAAAATCGGCGGCACTTCTTCAATCAGCGCCCATGCAATTCGGCAATCAAAGGTCTCTTCACCAATTGTCATCTTCACAATTGTGTGTATTACTGCAACCCTACCTTCACCGATACCTGAAAGTTCTTCAATGGCATTTCTATTGAGTTCTAAATCTAATATTTCCCCGGCCGACTTGGGAATTAAACTTGTGTCTGCACCGGAATCAATGTATGGCGATAGTAAAATTTTCTTGCCATTATTTTCAAGGATAATCTCGGCGGCCGGTCTGTATACAATTTCTCCACGGGATCTTTCCGCACGATACCTGAATTCTACCGTCATTTAAATATTAAAAGTATCAAAACTTCTTGCTTAGGAATCTTTGCCAATAACGGCATTCTATCAGGAAATTTCTTTAATGCTTCTTCTAAGACTACCTTGGCATTATCACCGCTTGCCACCACCTGTTCATCAACAATTGCTACCCATTTGCCGGCATACTCAGAGAGGTCATTGTTTATATAGAACTCGTAAGATTTGTTTCTCATAATTTAATTATATTTAAATTTCATATTGTGTCAATTGATAATATGGGTAATCCGGGTTAGTCTAATTAGTCATTGAAAATTTTTTAAAAACAAGTATAATCGGTTATGAAACTGCCCGGACCATTAAAGATTACCCAAAAGACACCGATAGAGGAATTGCCTGGAATATTAAGAAAGAAAAGACTCTTCATCAAACGGGATGACTTAAATGGACTCCTTATCTCCGGTAATAAGGCAAGGAAACTTGAATATCTGATTGCGGATGCAAGAAATAATAGCTGCGATACAATAATAACCTGCGGTCCGGTTCAGTCAAACCACTGTCGGACAACGGCGGCATTTGCACAGATGTTTGGGCTTGAATGCCACCTATTATTGAGAAAAAAGGGCGCTGTGGAATATACGGGCAATCTCCTCCTTGACTACCTGCTCGGGGCTAAGATAAAATATATCACCCCGGCGGAATATCAGAAGAGGATGGAAGTTATGGCTGAATATGCCCGGCAATTGAAAAAGAGAAAAGCATATATAATCCCTGAGGGTGGTTCAAATGGAATCGGTGCCCTGGGTTATGTTGATTGTATGAAGGAGATGGCAGGATTCATTAGAAAAGAAAAGATAGATGCAATATATTGTGCCGTTGGCTCGGGTGGGACATACGCCGGCTTACTACTCGGAAAAAAATTATTAAAACTTGATGTTGACCTGAATGGGGTAATAATCTGTGATACAGTAGAATACTTCAAAAATAGAATCTCGGAAATCTGTAATGATGCAATCAAAAGATTCAATTTAAAATTTGAGATTACAGATTCTGAGATTACGCTAATTGATGGATTTGCTGGTGAAGGCTATGGAATACCGTATCCTGAGGAGATGGAGACAATAAGGATGCTGGCGAAGAGGGGAATAATCCTTGAACCGGTCTATACCGGCAAGGCATTCTATGGTATGTTAATTGACCTGAAGAATAGAAGCTACAAAAGGGTAATCTTCATCCACACCGGTGGCATCTTCAGTATATTTGCCTACCAGCGGGACATAATAAGGCAAAACAATCTTCTCATTGTCTAAAAAGGTGAGAAAAAAGTATCTGTCGCATCCAACTTTAGTTGGACGAGAGATTTTCGCTACATTTCTGGGAGAAACAGACGGTTACAAATGGATAATAAATCTCCTTCCTCCCCCTTTTACAAAGGGGGATTTCAGGGGAACAAGCACCTTGATGTATTTTCACAGTAATATGAATTTCAAAAATTCCTATTACTGAACAATGAAATTTTTCATTATAATAAAGAAAAGGGACAAGATATTCAGGAAAGGCGATGTGAATAAGGCTTCTGCTCCAGGAATAGTTTTGCGGTATAACGGGGGTTTTCAGGGGGCATCCCCCTGAATATCTTGTTAAAACAGAATGTTGACAGGGTAAAAAAGATGATTATAATGGGTTATTAGTTCGGTAAGATTGATAAATCGAGGTTGCTGAAAAAGTCTATTAGAGCAACCTGTCATGCTGAATTTATTTCAGCATCTCTTGAGATTCCGAAACAAGTTCGGAATGACATCTTGAATTAATGAACCAGAAGCACAAATAAAGGACTTTTTCAGCAACCTCAAACCGGGGTCTTGACAAATGGCAAAAAGTGGATAATATTATTATTAGGGGGTGGGGAAATGGAGAACTATTATATGGTCTTAGGGATTCATCCGGGTGCTTCACCCGAAGAGATTAGAAGGGCATATCTAAGAAAGGTAAAAGAGAAACATCCGGATAGGTTTAATGACCCAAAAGAGAAAGAAGAGGCAACAAAAGAATTTGCCTTAATAACCGAGGCGTATAGAATCCTCTCTGACCCAAACCAACGGCAGGAGTTTGATAAGAGATTATCCCCCCCCTGCACAAAAAATGTGCAGGAAGAGCAGGCAAGGCATTCATTCAATTATGGGCTCAGTCTCTTAGAAAAGAATCCCTTCTCCGCATTAAAATATCTCAAGGCCGCTTTTGAATTAGACCCAAAGCCAATTTACCAGAGTTATTATGGCCTTGGGTTAGTTTATACCCATAAATACGAACAGGGTCTTTCCCTTTTAAAATCGGCAATAGAAAAATTTCCGGGTGATGCCCGCTTATACTACAATCTTGGCCTCGCCCATTTAAGGAAAAAAGATATGGAAGAGGCGAAAAGATGGTTTGAGGAATGCCTTGAATGGGATTCAAATTTCCAGAAGGCGAAGGAGATTTTGGCGCAGATTTCACCCAAGAAGGTCTCTTTCTTGGGAAGACTATTTAAAAGATAATTGTTCCGAATGAAAGGAGGTGATAAATATGAGATACCTTGGACTGAGCCTCATTGCTGTGGCCTTCTTATTGCCGGTACTTGCTAATGCCCAGAGTGATGATTCGGTTACGGTTGGTGTGAAGGTGACGATTCAATCGGTCTTTGACCTGACACTGGTTTCGGTCTATGATTACGACCCAAACGCATCAGGCAATGCCACGCCAAGTGCTGATGATACAGTAGACTACTTCACAAGAACACCAGGGACCTATACTGTCGGTTCAACAAATGGCACATGCGCCGTGGATGTTCAGGTCTCAAATAATACCGGTTCCACATACTACTTAAAGATTAGAGGCACTGGTGACTTCCAATCCGGGGCAAATACCTTTGCCCTCTCCAATCTGAAATGGGCACTGGATGGGGACCCTGGTTCCCAAACCTGGACCGATTTTACGACATCATACGCCCAGATTGGAACCGGCGGTAATGAACAAAGAGACTACCTTGTTGATTACCGGCTGGTCATTCCCTGGTCAGCAACCGCGGCCACGAATTATAAGACCGAGACGAGATATCTACTAACGACTACGCCGTGAACCTTCTGCCCTTTTTTCTCATAGGAGGCTACAATCTCGGGGTTGAGCCACCCACAATTGAGATTCTGGCAAAGGAGTCAGGAAAGGACTATTATGGTTCTTTTTATGTCTATAACCGAGGTAGGGTTGGTTATTATATAACAGTAGAGTATTATGACTTTGGTATTGACTCGCTTGATGGTGCA
>CBFGJQ010000152.1:0-3677 GCA_965649095.1 Caldifarciminota bacterium
AACTGTTACATTTATAAAGGTAATAAAAGAGCCTGATGAATCAGGCAACTACAATTTAGGAAAAACTAAACGATTACAAAGGAAATTTTATCTTTTGGGGTTTGAGGGGCTTTAGTCCCTGATGATTCAGAAGATATTGGAGTGACACCACTTGTGGTGTCATAACAAGTGCGGTCAATCCCGCCGGGAGAGTCCGCCCGGCGGCGGGGTGGATTATTCCGGTCCGAGAGGTTTTTTTTCAAGGGGATGAAATCTCCTTACTGCCGGTTCAAAGGAGAGGAATTATATGAGCGGAATTGTTGGTTTGGTCTCTAAGAAGGATATTAAAGAAGACCTTTTTTATGCAACAGATTATCATTCGCACCTTGGGACTGAGTATGGTGGTATAGCCATTTATGATGGCAAAAGAATTGCCAAAAAGATTCACAGTATTACCAAGGCACAATTTAAATCAAGGTTTTATGAGGACATAGACTTTTTGAATATGAGGGGCAACGCGGGCATTGGTGTGATAAGCGACCGCGACACCCAGCCCCTAATAATCAGACTAAAATTCGGTGAATACGCAATCTGTGGTGCGGGCTATATTGATAATCAGAATGAACTTGCCAAAAGATTGATTGAGGAGGGGGTAACCTTCAGTGAGATGTATGATGGAAAGGTAAATCAGTGTGAACTTGTCGCGGAATTGATCAACCGGGGCAATGATTTGATTGATGGCATTGAATATATGTTCAGTCAGATTGAGGGTTCAATCTCTTTTTTACTTTTGGGCAAAGAGGGCATCTATGCAGTTCGTGATAGATTTGGCAGAACACCTCTGGTCCTGGGGGAGAAGAAAGATACTATAATTGTAGCATCAGAGACCTGTGCATATAAGAATTTAGGATTCAAAACTAAAAAATTCCTGGGTCCGGGTGAAATTATCCTTTTGACCGAAACCGGTATTAAACAACTTACCAGACCCTATGATGATTTGAGACTCTGCGCATTCCTATTTGTCTATACCGGCTTTCCAGCCTCAGAATATGAGGGTAAGAATGTTGAAGAATTCCGGGAAGAATCCGGCCGAATCATTGCCCGCCGGGATAAGGTAAAGGTTGATATGGTCGCTGGCATTGCTGACTCAGGAACTGCCTATGCCCATGGTTATGCCTACCAATCAGGGGTTCCGGTGCGGATACCCCTGTTGAAATACACCCCAGGCTGGGCGAGGAGTTATGCCCCGCCATCCCAGGAATTGAGAAATCTCATTGCCTTGATGAAGCAGATAACAGCGGAATCAATAATAAAAGGGAAGAGAATTGCCATAACCGAAGATTCAATTGTGCGGGGAACTCAGTTGAAGAATTATCTCTTGGTGAAACTCTGGAATGCGGGGGCAAAGGAACTCCATGTGCGAACGGCCTGCCCGGCGCTGATGTTCCCCTGTAAGTTCCTCTTTTCAACCCGAACCTTAAATGAATTATTTGCCCGGCGAATTTTGAAACAGATGCTGGGCAGACAACCAAGTGATATCAGACCCTATCTTGACCCGGACTCAAGGGAATACAAAAGGATGCTCAGGGCAATGGAAAGGGACTTGAATATCACCTCCCTCCGCTACCAGAGGCTGGAGGATATGATCTCGGCAACCGGACTGCCCCGGAAAAACCTATGCACCTATTGCTGGACCGGCGAGGAGAAATAAAGGCAATGGGTAGTAAATTATGAAAATAATCGATTTAAGGAGTGATACAGTTACCCTGCCCACCCCCCGAATGCGCCGGGCAATATATAATGCCCAGTTGGGGGACGATGTATTTGGAGAGGATCCGACAGTAAACAGACTTGAAGCAAGGGCAGCCGAATTAGTGGGAAAAGAGGCGGGATTGCTTGTATCCAGTGGAACGCAGGCAAACCTCGTAGCTATTCTAACCCATTGTGCCCGGGGTGATGAGGTAATTTTAGGCAACCGCTCCCATACATTCTTAAACGAAGTTGGTGCAATATCTGCCCTGGGTGGAATCCATCCCCATACCGTCACCAATCAGGATGATGGGACAATGAAACTTGATGATATCAAGTCAGCGATAAGGGGTGATAATATCCATTATCCAAGAACCCGCCTAATCTGTCTGGAAAACACCCATAATCGCTGTTATGGAGCGCCCCTGACGGCTGAATATACCAGCGCCGTCTGTGAACTCGCCCATCGGTATAACTTAAAGGTCCATCTTGATGGGGCAAGAATCTTCAATGCTGCGGTTGCCCTGAATGTTGATGTCAAAGAATTAACAAAAGGAGTGGACTCATTGAGTTTCTGCCTTTCCAAGGGACTTTCCGCTCCGGTGGGTTCGGTAATCTGTGGTAGTAAGGAGTTTATTAAAGAGGCAAGGCGCTATAGAAAGATGCTTGGCGGAGGTATGCGCCAGGCCGGGATAATTGCGGCGGCAGGAATTGTAGCAATATCAGAAATGATTGGACGATTAAAGGAAGACCATATCAATGCCCAAATCCTGGCTGAAGGGATAAGCCGGATCCCCGGACTCGCAATTGATTTGAAGAGGGTAAAAACAAATATTATCTATTTTGACCTTGTAAATCACCAAATTACTCCCGAAGAATTTCTGAAAAAAATGGCAAAAAGGGGGATAAGATTTTTAAGCACCGGGCCAAGACAATTCCGGATGGTCACGCATTACGGAATAAGTGAGGCTGATGTAAAAGAGACGATTAAGGTTCTGAGAATGATTGTGGAAGGTAGAAAAAGATGGGGACCGTAAAACGGGTTGTTCATCCCTGGTAATAGAAACAGCAGGCGCGGCATACAGAAAAGAACCGATTCTTTTTGAGGCGAAAGCGAAGGTTGAACATAAGTTCATTATTCCATACCCTTAAAAAAGGCCTATTGAAGGCATTCCCAATGATATAATCAGGGCAGGATTCAATATTTCCATCCGGCCGGATTGTTGCGGTATGCCACAATGCCCTGCATCTACCCTGATAGATATTATTAAAATCACCAATGGAATTGTAGTATGCCTTAAATTGATGAATATCAAAATTTGGAAAGATATCAATCGCAGAATTCTTTTCTTCTCTGAGCAATTCGGTTATTCGGTTATATACCGCTATCGGGTCATTGACGGTGGGTTGATATCTATTTGCCTGTGCCCAGTAATTTATGCACCTATTTAAGGTCTTCTTAAGGTATCTTTGGTGCTTGTTGATTGAATCTTCATCAAGAAAAAGGGGAAATATAAACTGGACTGCCTCCACCTTATATTCCCGGGCAATCTTAATGACCTCTTCCATTGCGGAGGGATTTTCTAAGTCTATCATTGAGTTGAACTTGACCACCGGAGGTCCGTTTTTCCCTTTGAATCTTAGCCTTTCAAGTCCGGAAAGAATCTTCTTGAAACTTCCTCTCACCCCCCTTATCCGATCGTGAATATCCTCTGGACCATCAATTGAGATGTCTATTCTATTGACCTTTAGTCTTGTTATCTCGGTTGTAAAATTTTCAAGTAAGGTTCCATTTGTGGTAATGTGCAGAAAGAGGTGGTTCTTTTTAATATATTCTATCAAGGGGATAATCCCTGAATAAAGAAATGGCTCCCCACCCGAGATATGGATACGGGGCTTGAATCCCTTTACCTCGGAAATTATCCGGCACCAATCTCCTATTCCCATCT
>CBFGJQ010000153.1:0-3621 GCA_965649095.1 Caldifarciminota bacterium
GTGTAACATAGATTTTAAGGTATGGTATATTAACATATTTGTCATATTGATGGTTGGAAGTGGAAAAAATGGTCTTACTCTATGTATCTAAACCTCGACAGTGTCTTGAGCTGTAAATCTCTCTACTCTCTTTATCAGATTGGATATTTCTGTTTTTATATAAGGTGTAAGATCGAAATACTTATTACTTAGAAAACCTCTAGCTATCTTTTTAGCACTATGAAAATGCTTCATGAGAATAAGACATTCAATAAGCTTTACTGAAGCAGATGTGTAATAATCTTTTAAAGCACTTAAATTCAAATCACTTTCCTCATCCACTCCTAGGCTTTCTATCATCTTAACTGTGTTTGCAAAAAAAGGAATTGCCTCCTGATACCTCTCTAAACCTATATAACAAAGGCCAAGTCCATAGTACCCTGTAATTTTATCTAAAACGTTATTGCTTCTTAGGACCTGTTTCAGATGCCATATCGCCTCATTATGTCTAGCTTGCTTCTGATAAAGGTTTCCTAGATTCATATGAATGCCCACACAGTCAGGAGTAATATTTAACGCTTCCCGAAAGTTCACCTCAGCCTCCTCTAAGTTGCCCACCCTAAATAATTCTTCTCCAAGTCGTTTACGAAGGCGGACTCCGTCTAATAATAGACACTTTATTAGTGAATGTAGATTTTGTATACATGTTTGCTGTCGCACAAAATCCTCCATAACATCAGGTACCCTGTTATAAAAGTCCATGCAAGTAAGTATAGAATTAACAACCTTGTCGGATTCATTTTCTACCTCTTCCCATTCTGAGGAAAGGTCTTCTAAATGATACCTGATCTTTGCCTTCAAAAACTCAATATGATGTGAATTGCAATACTCCTTTATCCACATAGCAATCCTTAAAATGGATGGCTTTTGAGGGGGAGGAAGATAGTCTGTAGGATAGTCAAGTGATAGGAAATACATTTCATCAGAGTCGGTTGCAATGTAGACGTCGCGGATGTCTGGCACAGCAGCTGATAGGTAAGGGTGACCATCGATTCCTAAGCCTTGCGATGCATTCACATCGTAATGCTTTAGTTTTTCATCATGCCTGACAGGATTCATCATTAGAGGGTGCAGGTGGATACCCCTTTGTAATATCCCCTTACCTTTTACATCCCAGTATAAATAAGAGGGCCATTCATTTAGGAAATTATGTGAATCCCAAAACAAAATCTTACTGTTAGAATGTATATTCTTTAATGAAACTCTCAAAAGTTCTCTGCCTGAAATCGAAAGCGTAGCCTCCTTTTCAATATAAAAGTCTTTAAGAAGAGGGATCACTTTATCGGCATTCACCCTTGGTGCACCACATACAATCATCCGTATACCATCAAAAGTCCTTTTAATAATATTTTCTATCAATTTGTCAGGATAAACTGCATCAGGACAAAGAAAGATAAATGCATTATTATCTTTGCTAGCCTCTTCAATTGCTTTCCCTTGACATATCGTTGTTGCACTATACTTACTAATCTTACCAGAATTTAAACTATTAACCACATCATCTATTAAATGTATTTTAGTTTCAATGAGTTTGGATAGTTTCATATATGCAGGGGAGCTATATATCATCTCAGCATCGTTAGAGGTAGTATATATATTAAATTTATAACAGTTAGCCTTTTCTATTTTCCCTAGATTTCCTTGTGAAAGAAGACTTGGAAGACCTATCTGCAAAAACAAATTAGTATATTGTGAGCCCCATACTACTGTTATAAAGTTAAAATTAATCATACACACCGTATATTGTACCCCCTTTCTCAAGATAGATATTATGCCATAAGTTTATGGAACTAATTCTACTGAACTCACTAATCACCGGTATACCGATACAATCTAAGAAATCTCTATGTTTTCATCATCATACCTATGGAATCAGCTCTGTCTCTTGTTATTTCAGCCGCAATTATAACGTTAGAAGTTTTCACACACTTTTCCAGAATATGAAGGGGTCTCTCCTTGTTGCATAAGACAATATCTTTAGGGGCGGATCTATTACATCATAATACCCATTTGACATAAAATCATTTATGATATTTCTTCCTATAGAATCGGTTGAACCAAGGATTATGATTTTATTAGATATTGCCCCAACCATTTGTTATTTTATTAAACTCTTATATACCCTGCCTTTGTGTCAGTTATCCATTCCTTTACCATCTTATAGAAATCAATATTTTCATCTTCGTAAGGATCAAATATTCTCATGTTTATTACTTGCATGATTTTTTTATCATCTTCGTCACAACAATGTGTATAACCTAGGAATCTAAAGTAGTTATTTGCTCCAGTTCCAATAAATTTAACATTTAACTTTTGCATTACCACATCGTTTCTTATTTGTTCTAAAGCACGGAAACAAAGAAAATTAACTATTGAATAGACAATTGGTATAAGTCCTGTCATAGCCATCCCCGCTGCTATACCAACGGTAGCCTGCTCCATTATTCCCATGTTATAAATCCTATTAGGGAAAAGCTCTCTAAATTTGTCTGCAACGCCGAACCCCATATCACAGACAAGTAGCACTATCCTCTCATCTTCCATTGCATAAGGGATGATGGCATCTATAATAAGTTTCCTATAATTCCTGAAATCACCTGTACCTGTACCCAACTTTTAACTCCTCTTCAGTGGGGATGCGGTAGTGGAATTTAGGAACATTCTCAATGGCTAAAAGCCCGTAGCCTTTTATTGTATTTGCTATCAAGCATTGTGGTGCTTCAATCATCTTTTCGTTATTCTTCCAATGTTCAATCGTACAAATAATCTCTTGGATATCATGCCCATTACAGGTCTTTACATCAAAGCCAAAGACTTCCATCTTCCTATATAGGTCATCATCTTTTTCTTTAGGTGTTAATACATTCTCTAAAAAATCCATAGCTTGGAGTCTGTTATTATCAATAATAACCGTCAAATTTGAAAGTTTGTGCTTTACGGCAAACTGAGCTGCTTCCCACATTGATCCCTCCTGCATTTCCCCATCACCTACTATACAGTAGACTCGGTAAGCTTTGCCTTGCATTTTCCCCCCAAAGGCAATACCTACTGCTATAGGCAGACCATGGCCCAAAGAACCACAGGTTGCCTCCAATCCACACATAGTGTTTCTCTCTACACATCCTGACAAAAAGCTACCATTATAAAAGTTAATCCAATCTTCATGTTTAATATAACCGATGTCTGCAAGTATTGCATAAAGTCCATAACAACCGTGCCCTTTAGATAATACAAGGCGATCTCTTTCTTCCCATGTCGGATCATCTGATATATTCATTACCCTGTAATAAAGTGCTGTTAATATATCAATACAGGAAAGGGAGGGGGCAATATGTCCTGCTCCATTTCTCACAGAGACTTGAACCACGCTGTCCCTTATCTGGTTGGCCTTATTAAAAAGTTCTGCAACTGTCATCTGCATATTGCTACACAAAATCAAGATGTTCTTTATCAGCACCTAAATATTCAAGAATGAGTTTATTGCTATTATCCACGACACAATGGTGGTTACAGACCTTTGAAGGATTTATCTTGAAAAATTTCTTTTTGTCTGAGAACCAAAAATTTTTAAAAGAGTTATTA
>CBFGJQ010000154.1:0-3578 GCA_965649095.1 Caldifarciminota bacterium
TAAAAAAGGAGTGTGAAGAACTACAAAATAATCTTAAAAAGAGAAGCGAGCGAATAGAATTTATTAAATATGAAATTGATGAACTCACCAGAGCAGACTTGAAAATAGGCGAGGAAGAGGAGTTAGATGTCCAGAAGAATCTTTTGTCAACGACAGAGAAGCGCCTCTCTTTAGTTAATCAGATTCTCTTTTTATTATATGAGTCTGAAGCAGGTGTTTATGGAAATTTGTCGAAGGTCTCCAAACTTTTTGGTGAACTTACCCAACTTGACCCAGCGTTGAATAATCTCTTTTCTAATATTGAATCTGCCACCGAAAGTATCCAGGAGGTCTCCCGGCAGATGCTCCATTATCGGGAGGGAATTAACTTTAGTCAGGAGCAGATGGAGGAAATTCTCTTTAGACTTGATTTGATAACTCGTCTTAAAAAGAAGTACAAAATGGATATCCAGGGGATTATCAATTATCTTCAACAGATAAAAGAAGAACTGGCGCAGAGTGTAATAAGTGAGGATGAACTTGAAAAGATTAAAGAAGAGTTGAGAGGATATGAAGTAAAGGTGCAGAAGCAGGCAGAAGAGCTCTCCTCAAAGAGAAGAAGCGGAGCCAGGAAGATGGCAAAAGAGATTCTGTATGTGCTCAAGAGATTGGGAATGGAGAAGGCGAGATTTGAAATAAAGTTTGAAAAGAAGCCGTTGGGGGAAGATGGGTTTGACACCGCTGAATTTTATATCTCAACAAATCCGGGTGAGGAGTTAAAGCCTCTGCGGAAGATTGGTTCGGGTGGAGAAATCTCAAGAATTACCCTGGGACTAAAGACAATCCTCTCTGAAATAGATAAGATACCAATCTTAATCTTTGATGAGGTTGATGCCGGTATCGGCGGCAGGATTGCCGAGGCAGTTGGGGAACTTCTCCTTGAGGTGAGTAAGAAACATCAGATTATCTGTATTACGCATCTACCACAGATTTCAGTCTTTGGCCAGAACCATATTCTGGTAAAAAAAGAGATAAAGGACCACTCAACAGTTATCAGGGTTTTGAAACTTGACCAGGCGGCAAGGAAGATGGAGATCGCCCGGATGCTCGCCGGGAAGGAAATTACCGAAAAGGTTGTCCAGCATGCGGAGGAGATGCTACAAAAAGTAAAGGTTAATGAATAAAAATTTTACCGTATCAAATATCATCACCGTCTGTCGTCTGATTTTATTACCATTTATTGTTCTATCGCTGCTCAATGAAAGGAGAGTAGTTGCATTTATCCTGATGGTGATCGCCCTTATCTCTGATGTTATTGATGGCTATTTTGCCCGTCTTTTCCATCAGGAGACGGAACTCGGCAGATTACTTGACCCCTTATGTGATAAAATCTCCCTGCTGGTAATTTTAATAACCTTACTTTTGATGAATGCGCTCCCCTTATGGGCGGTTATCATCATTATTATCCGTGACATTTTGATCGTCTCAGGGAGTTTTATTCTTTTCAGGCGCTCTACAGTAATTTATAAATCAAATATCTTTGGCAAGGTAACCGGCTTTTTCTTTGGGGCGATGATACTTGCCTTTACCCTGAATCTATCAAAATGGGGAATGTTATTTTTATATCTATCCATTCCCGCAATGACCGGTGCATTTATCACTTATCTTCTCAGGTTTTTAAAGGCGATTCAGTAGGGGCACCGCCAAGGCCGCCTTTCAGTGGATTACAACAATCTTTTTAACTATCTCGGTAGTTTCTGTCTTTAAGACTATAAAATAGACCCCGCTTACCACTTCATCTAAATTCCATACCGGTTCAATGTTTTTTGGAAAATCCTGTATAAGGCTTCCCTGCGCATCATATATTTTTATTGTGAAATTTTTGCTTTTTAATAGTTCTTCGGGCAAGAGAATCTTTAACCTGTCTTTGACAGGATTGGGCTGGCAGAAGAGAAAAGGTGAGATATTGCGATAACCCGGTATTTCTTCTATTTGCCCCGCCGGTTTGACATATATAGAATCTACCTTCCAGTATTCACCATCGGGGCCAAGAAATCCTGCCGCTGGTTCTTTTTCTATGATAAATAATCTATCATCAGCCCAACCCCGATAGTAAATATTACCGAAACCTTCCCTTTTTGGTTTTATTCTAATCCAGTAACTGAATGAATCCTGTGGCGAAAGGCGAACAGAATATGGATAACCACCTCGCCATTCAATCATCTCATAACCAGAAAGGTTTGGTATGTGTATAACCTCACCAATACCTGGGCCGGTTCCCTGCCATTCAATAACATCAAATTCAAGTGTATCCACTGCGGTCAGCAAGCCAAATCTATATGGTGAGACAAGACCGGTGTTGGCGAGCCAGAGATTTACACTTGTATCAGTGTTAACATATGCAGTCTCAGGAATTAGTGGTCTTGTAACAAAATCACACGGACCCAATTCATAATCAGAATAATTGATGTAAATCGGATTGGTGCAGTATTCATAGTCACCAGTCCAATCTACCAACTCTGCACGCATAAAGTTTGTATCGTTACTACTAAAATTTCGCTGCCACTCATACTCATAATCACCACCGAATGTAATTGTATAACTGAAAACTTGACCTTCCCGTGAAAAGATTGAAACTTCATCCAGTGGGTCAGCATTATCAACCTCAAGGCGAAATTTTATTGTTTTATTACCTGATGTGATTAATATATTCTCCCCCATAATCAAATCCATAACCCCGTTGTTATTCGTATCTGCATAGATATATAATCGGGAGTCTTCCATCTCATCGCAGACCATAACTCGCCCTAATTTTAATGCCTTCAGGATTGTATCAGGATGGTTTGAAGAGGCATAGACCGCGGAATGAGATTTTAATGGACCACCTCCTGGTTCATTTCCATGAAAGTCAGAATTTCCTGCGGCAGCAATCCTTTTTCTTTGACATAATAACTCGTGCCACCAGGCCACTGCTTCAGCATCACTACGGGTAGTCTTCTCGGGAAACCAGGTAAAACTGTTGAATATTTCAATGGCATCAATCCCCCGGTCCAAATTCGGATAATGGTCCCAGCCCATTCCGAGTTCATCATCGCAGGGATGGTTTATCTGAACAAGACCGCCGCGATAAGTAGCATCATCAATCATCTGTGCAACCGGTCCGTGATAAAAAGTATTGGCACCTTCGGGACCCAGAATGTTTGCATGGCCTGAGTCGGTCGTCCATTCAGTGCCTCTTATCGGCTCACAATTCCCAGTTCTATGGAATGCGGTATCATAACACTGACCGAGTGTATCATGGTCAGTAATACTACAGAAATTCCCTCCTTCATTATTTACGAGGTTCAAAAGTCCAGATACTGAGTAAGCTCCATCTGAATATGTGGTATGGATGTGGAATGTGCCAAAATACCAGTTAAAATCTGATTGCCAGAGGAGATAAGAAAATTTTTGCTTCTCTAAAGGCGACTGTATCTCCAACTTATTATTCTGCCTTAAACATAATTGTGCCTTGCTCAAATCAATTGTTGCCCTCTTCTGCTCGCTAAATTCAGAGATGAATTCATCATTCAGAAATATTTTAAAAGATGGGCGTCCTT
>CBFGJQ010000155.1:0-13190 GCA_965649095.1 Caldifarciminota bacterium
AACTGTTACATTTATAAAGGTAATAAAAGAGCCTGATGAATCAGGCAACTACAATTTAGGAAAAACTAAACGATTACGAGGGTGAGGGTTGGGGTTGCAGGGGCTTTAGCCCCGGATGATATGTTCTTTCATTGGTCTCGCAATGATGAGTTTATGGCGCAAGAGACGTTTTACAGTGCCTTCCAGACCATCTCCTGTAAGCCCAGGACATTGATCTTACCGCCACCCTTTTCCGCTACCGCAGTTGCTGCGTTCTTTAATACCTGTTCACAGGTCGCACAGGCAGTAACAAGTGTATCAACCTTTGTGTTGAGGGCTTCTTTTATCCGGGTTTCGGCAATCCTTGTAGAAAGTGGGTTATCCGAGACCAGGACACCTCCACCCCCGCCACAGCAACGGGATGTATCCTGCTTATATTTCATCTCCACAAGTTCCAATCCGAGTGCTGCGATTATTTCTCTGGGTTCCTTTACGACCTTTGCACCCCTGGATAAATCACAGGGGTCATGGTATGTCACCTTACCGCTCAATTTCTTCATATTGGCATTGGGCAACCTTTCCGCAATGACCTGCATAGCGTGTCTTGCATCTATCTTATACGCCTCGCGCAGATAGACCGTGCAGGTGGGGCAGAGGGTGATGGCACTTTTATATGGGAATGCCTTTAAGAATCTTTCTTTATGCTCTTCAAAGTCTTTTACAAAACCTAATGCCTCCATTGGATAGCCACAACAGACCTCTTTCACCACTTTCGGTTTAATTCCAAGTTTCTCAAACAATCTCAGGTATTGCCTTGTCTTATTCGGTCTTGCAAGGAACTGACAACCGACAAATACCGGTATTTCACCCTCCTGCCCCGGGATGGCTACCTCGGTATCACCCCAGATATTCCCGCTCTTTTTTATCTTATCTATAAATTCAATATGTGCAGGATAGGCAAATCCTTTTTCTACCAGATCTGCCCTTGCTGCCCGCACAACATCAGGTACTTTTACCTTACTTGGGCATCTCCGATTGCAGTCCCGGCACAGGGTGCACTGGAATATCGCCTTTACTACTGAATCGTCAATGTCAATTTCTTTTTCCAATATTCCGTATGAAAGTTGCATCCTTCCGCGTCCTGATGGTGGGTCCCATAAAATGTCTAAAAATGTCGGACAGACATTCTTGCAATATCCACACATCGTGCAGGTCATCATCTCATTTTCCCATTTTGCAAGGTGCCCTTCAAGTCTTCTATTCTGGCCAAGTGGATAACGGAGTTCATGCATAAATCCCTTATCCCAGTCAATCATCTTCTGGGGATTCATTATGTTGTTCGGGTCAAGTGCCCTCTTTATCGCCTTCATTGCCGGAACCAAATCCTTCTTCTCTTTATGGAATTCTTCAGCCTTGGTTATGCCAATGCCATGTTCACCGGTTGTGGTGCCACCCAAATCACGAATCAATTGATAAATCTCTGCCACTGCCTTCTTTGCCTGCTCCCAGTGCTTTGGGTCAGTTGGAATCATTAATACCTTGGTATGGAGATTTCCATCACCCGCATGTCCGTATGGGGGAATTATGATATCATATTTCTGGGAGATCTCCCATATTCCTGCCACTGCCTTGGGAATCTTTGAAACAGGCACTGCCATATCATCAGCCAGCATCGTTGTGGCGTATTCTTCTTTCAGAATACTGAGGGAAGGAATCATCTGCTTCCTTGCCTTCCAGATTTCAGTAATTCTTTTTTCATCTTCCGTAAATTCCATTGATACCGCACCCGTTTCTTTGCATATCTTTGCCACAATCTCCACATCCTGTTTTATTGTCTCGGGTCTGCCATCAATTTCAATTAATAATATACCTTCAACCTCAGGAAGGTTCATCTTCGCCGCCTTATTTACTGCCTTGATACAGGGGGCAGACATTATCTCAAGTTGGGATGGTATGATTGGATGGGCAATGATATTAGCAACACACTGCCCTGCCTTTTCCAGGTCATCAAATGCGGCAATACATCCTGCAATCTTTGGTGGGAGGGGGGTTATCTTCATTACTATTTCTGTGATGATTCCGAGCATTCCTTCCGAACCACACATCAACCTTTCTAACTGGTATCCGGTAGAATGTTTTATTGTGTGCGTTCCCATTCTCACCATTTCACCGGTGGGAAGGACAACCTCAAGGCCCAGGACATAATCCCTTGTTGCCCCATATTTTACTGCCTTTTCACCCGAGGCATTCATTGCCACCATACCACCGATTGTTGCCACTTCACTTGAAGCCGGACCAGGGATAAAGTATTTATAAGGTTTTAGCGCCGCATTGAAGTTATCACAGACAACGCCCGGTTCACAGACGACAAACATATCACCGATTCTAATATCTTTAATCTTATTCATCCTCTGCATATCTACGGTTATACCACCCATAATCGGCACGCTGTGTCCGCAAAGGGCAGAACCCGCGCCCCTTGGAACCACCGGAACCTTATATTTATTTGCCAGCTGGACTATCTTCTGCACCTGCTGTGCATTCTGGGGTTGCACCACGACATCCGGTTTATGGCGATGAATCCCACCGTCAAATGCATAAGAATAGACTTCTGCATTGCTGGTCTTACAATACTCTGTTCCAACAATCTCCTCTAATTGTTTTATTATATCCTTGCTCAATGGCATATCCGATCTCCTTTCCCTGATAAAATTTAAGCACTTACCATCGGGACGGTAATACTTCCGTCCATCAAAAATATTATCTTTGCATCCCTCCCCTTTTTCTCTATTGCCTTATCAATTGCCGCCTGTAAATTATGGAAGGGCTTTATAAAGACTGCCTCCATATCTTTATCTTCTAAATCTGTTATCCCCCACATCTCTGCCCAGGTTCCAATCTCTGCCATCTTTGATGCCTTGTGATAGCCAAGTTTATAACCCTGGGCTATTTTATTAAGGGCATCCTGTGGGGACTTACAGGAAGAGAGTAGTTCAAAGAATGCAGGTTCACCAATACCGGTCCGGCACTTTGAAACCATTATTAAAATACCACCTTCCTTCAATGCAAGTTTGCCATTGTCCAGTGCCTTCTGAGATTGATACAGGTCAATATCCATAGGGTATGGCGCAACACTTACGACAATATCTGCCTTTTGCGGAATCTTTACACAGAACACCTCTTTTGCCCTGTCAATTGCAGCATAAAATGAATCGTGGATATGACCGCTCGTCACCGCATAAAGATTCCTTTCTCCATCAAGCACGGTCTGGATAGAAAAGATCTCCTTATCGGCGATCGTCTTTAATGCATCTATCATATCTTCATGGACAGGATTGCCATCAAGGACCAAGGCTTGGGCAGAGAGTTTGAGGGCATGTTTGTGGTTCTGCTCTATGGTCTTGCGCGAGGCAATGCCAGGTAAAAATGATTTTCTTCCGCCGGTATATCCACCAAAATAGTGGGGCTCTACTGAGCCAATAATGACAATCTTATGTGCCGCCATACCCAGACGATTCACGAACATCTCGGTGCCATTCTTTGAAGTTCCAATATAGACCATATCCTCATCTTTTTTGCAATCGTGGACATATATCCGTTCTTTGAAGATATTGTAGTATTTGCCAAATATAAAGTCAAACTCTTCCTGGGTCGGCGCACGGTGGACTCCGGTGGCAATAATAAATTTTATATTCTTATCTTTAATCTGGTCATAGATTATATCAAGGACCTTGGCAGTGGGCGTTGGTCTTGTGCCGTCATTAACAATAAATAGCACATCCCTTGCATCAGATAAGAACTCTTTGAATTTCTTTGAATTTATCGGATTTTCAATTGCCTTCAAGAGAATCTCTGATTCATTCTGTTTTTCAACCTCATTTGGATAGACGACTGCAAGGACATTCTTATCCGATACCGAGACATTTAGTTTTTCATCCTTACCATAAGGAATCTGCAGTTCCATAAAACCCCCAAGACAAAAAATTCAAAATACCTAAATGCCTAAATTCCTGAAGAGGGGTAAATTTAGGTAATTTAGGCATTTTTTATATTTAGGCATTTGCTATTTATCCTCCCTTTTGTGCCTTCGCAAGGTGGTCGTCAATGAATTTCTGGAGTGCCTCGGCTCCATGGGCAAGGTTTTTCAACTCTGCCTCAAGATTTGAAGGCTTCACCTTTATAATCCAGCCTGCGCCATAAGGGTCTTTGTTTATCAACCGACAATCGTTCTCAAGTTCGTTGTTGACGGCGATGATTTCTCCCGAAATTGGCGCCACAAACTTACCGACCCATTTTGAAGACTGGATTTTACCACAGGTCTCACCCTGGGTTATGGTATCGCCTTCAAAGGGCAGGTCAACATAGGTCGTATCTCCTGCCTGCTTTTGATAAAAATCATCCATACCAATCGTAACGGTTCCATCGCTCTCCACCCTTACCCAAGCATCATCTTCATGATAATATAAATCTTCTGGCATATTAAAGCCCTTAATATCCATTTAGCCTCCTTTATTAGCGGAATAATTATATATATTTTTTCAAAAAATGCAAGAGGTTATGCGCTATGTAAAAGTCATAATCGTTACACATTCATTTCCCCCCTTGACAATAGTAAAATTTTGATTATAATTATTATACTTAGAAAGGGGGTCTAAATGATAACTATTTTGCTTTTAATCGGTGAATTGAGCAGGACATCGGGTTATATTGATATTCCAACACCACCCCAGTATGATATTCCCGGAATGTTTGGTGGTGGGCTCTCTTTTTCCTTTACGCTTCGCACCGAGGACCCTGACCCTAACGATGACCAGAGGCCAGACCCGGCGGACTTTGATCTATTCTTCCGCTATGGCCTGGGAGGAAGGGGAGAGGTTTCCCTCTCTGCATATCATGTCAATACCTATGTCTTATCCGCATCCTATCTCCTTGCTCAGGAGAAAGAGAATATCCCGGCCTTCTTCATCGGTGTGGATGACATCTCCTATAATACCCACATCTCAACAAGGGGAATAAGAGATACCGTGGGATTTATTGAAGAGTATAACTATGCGACCCATTGCGGTGGTAGACCCTGGGAACTCTTTTCAACCTATATCGCGATGCAGAAGTTTTTCGGTAAGTATTTTAACATTGTTATGGGACTCGGTCGGGGGAGATTCGTTGGCTATGGAGACCGGAGTCACTACTTCAATACCGATCTGTTTGTGCTTGGAGATAGATATAAAAGTCCGGAGCACTCCTGGTGGGCATTCGGAATCTTCTTTGGTGGTTCACTAAAGGCCCCAGGTGGTTTGGAGATAATTGCTGAAATTGATGGAAGGGATGGGAATGCAGGTTTAAAATACCATCACAAGAACTTCACCGCTACCTTAGCCCTGGCAAAGGCAGAACAGTTGCCCTGGTGGAATCACCCACCTTTCTCCCCAAGACTGGTTTTTGGTATTGAGGCTACAAATCGTAGTATGCTTGAGGCACCTCGCGTTGGTTCGATTGAGTGCGTAGTTCGGGATTGGAGGACAAAGGAGGTTTTAGCAAATACAATTATTGATATAAAAGAGATCAATAAAAGGTATCGGGCAACGACCGGAACATTCTCTATGAGTCTGCCGGCAGGGAATTATACCATTACCGCAAGCCGGCCGAATTATGTAGATTACATTGCAAATATTACGGTCAAGCCGGGGGTGAAGACTAAATTAATTTTTAACTTAAAGAGGACTGAGGAACAGCTAAGGAGAGAGCAACAGCAAAGGAGTATCAACGATTATCTGGCTCAGGGGAAGGCCTATTTTAGCGAAGGTAATCTGAAACTGGCAAAGGATGCATTTAATAAGGTTCTTGCGCTTGACCCAAATAATAAAGAGGCAAAGGATTATCTTGCCGGTGTAGAGGCAAAGAGGATTGAGTTGATTGCCAGTTATACTACAGAGGCAAGGAATAAAGAAAAGGCAAAGGACTATTCTACCGCAATCAAGATGTGGCGGGAGGTTTTGGAGCTTGACCCTGATAATGCAGAGGCAAAGACGGCAATTGCAAATTTGGAGAAAAAGACCGCGCCGAAACCGAGGCCTGAGACGAAGCCACCGGAAAAGAAATTGGCAACCAAAGAGGAGATTGAAAATCTGTATAAAAAGGGTGTCTCTTACTTCAATGCCAAGAAATATGAAGAGGCACTCAAGGTCTTCAAGCAGGTTTTAGCCCTTGACCCACAGCATAAAGGGGCAAAGGAATATAAGAAACGAACCGAGGCGCGCATAAAGGCATTAAAGGGTGGATAGTATTTTAGGTAATGTGATGAAATGGTATGCAGCCTATACGAAGTGCCATCACGAGCGGGTTTGCAATAGGGTCTTAAATGAGAAGGGTATTGAGACCTTTCTCCCGGAGATAATCGTCCCCAGCCGAAGGCGGGACCGAAAGATTCTCATAAAAAGGCCGCTCTTCCCCAATTACTTCTTTGTCCATCTTGATGAAAAGCAGGAGAACTGGTTAAAGGTATATAGGACGCCCGGCATTGTGCGTCTTTGTGGTAATCCACGCCCCAAACCGGTCCCTGATGAGGATATACAATCTATAATGATATTTTTACAAAGCGACCGTAGTGTCTATCCCTTGCCTTATCTTGTCGTTGGTTCAAAGGTTCGGGTTGTCGCGGGTCCCCTGGCCGGGGCAATAGGAGTTCTTATCAAGGAAGACCACAAAAAAAGCCAACTTGTAGTCTCCATTGAAATGATGGGGCAATCGGTGGCGGTAACGCTTGAGAATGATGCAGTAAGACCTTATTAGTCTGTATCATTAAATCGTTGCAATTGCAAGTCCTACCGCCAGTTCTCTGGTATGGCTGATACTCACAAAAATCTCCTTTATCTTTAACTCTGCGGCAATCTCTTTTGCTCTGTTTTCTAATACTACAAATGGTGCGCCACTTGTTTCATTCAGCACCACAATATCTCTATAACCAATCCCCTTTCGCCAGCCGGTCTTTAGTGCCTTTAGAACTGCCTCCTTTACCGCAAATCTACCTGCCAGTTCTTCGTAACGGAATTCACCCCGTTCCGAGAGTTTGATCTCCTTTTCTGAGTATATTCTATTGATGAAGTTTCTTTTACTGGTGGCTGCCATTTTTATCCTTGAGACCTCAATTATATCTATGCCAATGCCAAAGATCTTCATCTTCTACCCTCAGGTCGCGAGCCCAGTAATTGCCGGGCACCTTACCTTTACCCGCTGATATCTTCTTCCAATTGCGGGCTTTGGAACATAAAAGCCGCCAATCTCAATCCGGTAGTCATCAATTGTCCCCACAAGGATTCCCCTTCTATCTTCATACCACTTGACCGTCCTTCTTTTGGTATTGACCGCACAGATAAGGTTCAACTCACCGGCTACCGATGTTATCAGGTCCTCAGTGGAAGGGGTTATCTTTGCTGGCACATTACCAAATATCGTATGGGAGTGGAAGTCACCAATATACTCAAGCCCCTCAGAGAGGCGGGTGAGGATTTTATTGACTCGCTCCACCCTCTTTAAGTCAATTGCTACATGGGCAAAACCACTCTCGGCAGTTTGATATGGAATCGCATACTCAACGATGAATTTATTCTCTCCCTTTATTCCAATAAGATAGCCGATTGTCTCTTTCTTGAATGCCTCTACGGAAGACGATACAATCGCTAAAAATGCCGGGAGATTCAGATATGCCTCAATATGTCTATTCTCTTTTCTTATTTTATTCTTCAGTAAGGTTCTCATATCTTTTCAATATCCCTTCAATTCGCCGGATGCACCTCTTTTTGCCAATCAACTCCATTGTTTCAAAGAGACCCGGTCCCGCATCGGTTCCGGTAAGAAAGACCCTCAAGGGATGGATCAAATCCCTTGCCTTTATACTATTCCTGGTGGCAAATTCTCTCAAGATGCCTTCAATCTTTGGGGCCGTAAATTCAGTGAGTATTTCAATCTCTTCTTTGAATCTCTTTATATTTTGCAAGACAGTTGAAGTAAGATATTTCTTTAAAATTGTCTCATCATATTCAAAATCATCCCTAAAAAAATATCGGGCATATTTAATATCGCTTAAGACCTTCAATCTCGGTCGCAGCAAAAGGCAAACCCGATTGACCCAGACTTCGTTCTTCTGGTATTCATCTTCACTGATTAAGCCCGCTTTAAACAGAAATGGTTTTATTAAACTCAAGAATTCTCCTTCTCTAATTCGGTTTATAATATAATGGTTATTCATCCAGTTCAGTTTCTTCTCATCATAGATTGCATTTGCCGGGTTGATGCGGTTAAGTGAGAAGGTCCTTACCATCTCTTCAAGTCCCATTATCTCTTCATCAATACCGGGTGACCAGCCCAATAAGGCAAGAAAATTGACCAGCGCGGGGGCAAGATAACCTTCGTCTTTATAGTCCAAAACCGAGCGTGCGCCCAGCCGCTTTGAAAGTTTCCTCTTATCAGTCCCGAGTATTACAGGAAGGTGAGCAAAGGCAGGGGTTGGAAAATTGAATGCCTCATAGAGGAGGAGCTGTTTTGGTGTATTGGCGATATGTTCTACTCCTCTTATAACATGGCTAATTTTCATTAAATGGTCATCAATCACGCAGGCGAAGTTATAGGTGGGCATACCATCGCTCTTTAAGATTACAAAATCCTCAAGGTCGGAGGAGAATTTTTCTACAGTCCCATGTATCAGGTCATCAAATACAATCTTTTTATCATTAGGGACTGCAAACCGTAATGCCGGGGTAATACCATTCTCTTTCCTTTTTTCAATTTCATCCTCTGAATACCTTTCACGGCAACGGTGTTGCCAGTTCATTCCCTTCTGTAGATATTCATTCCTCTCCTTTTCAATCTCAGCGGGTGTGCAGTAACACCAGTATGCCTTGTTCTCCTTAATGAGTTGCTTGGCATATTCATCGTATATTAAACGGCGCTCGGATTGATAATATGGGCCACAATCACCACCCTTGACTGGACCTTCATCCCAGTCAAGGCCAAGCCACATTAGCGAATCAAATATCACATTGGTCATCTCCTTCGATGAACGGGTAATATCGGTATCCTCAATTCTCAAGATGAATTTACCCTGATTTTTTCGCGCAAAAAGCCAGTTATACAGTGCGGTTCGGGCACTGCCGATATGGAAGAAGCCGGTTGGACTGGGTGCGATTCTTACTCTAATATCAGCTTCCATAAATTATGAAAATTTCACAGCGGAGAGGGGGAGATTCGAACTCCCGTCCCATCTTTCGATGAGAAACCGCTTAGCAAGCGGGTGCCTTAGACCACTCGGCCACCTCTCCTGAGGGATGGTCTATGGTTAATGGGTGTGGAGGCCAGGATGTCTTTGGTCTATTGCTATTGGTCTTTAAACAAACTTCCAAACCCAATAACCAATCCAGCTTTAAGGCCCGATAATCACCAACCATCTTTGTAGGTCTTTTCCTATACACGGAGGGCGAGGGATTCGAACCCCCAAGGGATTACTCCCGGCGGATTTCAAGTCCGCTGCCTTACCAATTAGGACTAGCCCTCCTCGGTTCTTATTATAATCGGTTTCTTTAATTTGTCAATTGGGGTTCCTCTTGACAACCATTCTCTTTTGTGTAAAATTATAAAATGCCAAAGAGGGTAGATTTTTTGGTGGTAGGTTCTGGTATCGCCGGGCTGACATTTGCGATAAGGGCGGCAGAGTATGGTGAGGTGCTCCTTTTGACCAAAAAGAACAAGATTGAGTCTAATACCAATTATGCCCAGGGTGGTGTGGCAAGCGTCTTTGGGAGTGACGATGATTTCAGTCTCCATATTGAGGATACGCTCAGGGCCGGTGATGGGCTCTGTCACAAAGAGGCAGTTGAGATAATGGTAAGGGAGGGACCGAAACTCGTTAAGGAATTGTATGATATGGGTTGTCGGTTTTCGGTAAAGGAGGATGGGCAATTTGATCTGGGTCAGGAGGGCGGTCATTCAAGGCGGAGGATTGTCCATGCCAGAGATTATACCGGTCAGGAGATAGAGAGGGTCCTGACTGAAGAGGCCAAAAGGCATAATATCCAAATAAGTGAAAATGAAATTGTGCTTGATTTGATTGTAAAAGATAATGAGTGTCTCGGGTTATATTATTTTGATGCCAATACAAGGAGAATAGAACCAGTCTTTGCCAGTGCGACAGTCCTGGCGACAGGCGGAATCGGTCAGATATATTCTCATACCACCAATCCACCTATCGCGACCGGGGATGGTATTGCTATGGCATACCGTGCTGGTGCCGAGATAGCAAATATGGAATTTGTTCAGTTTCACCCCACCGCCGTTTATAATATTAAGATAGATGGTCGTTCTTTTTTAATATCGGAGGCAGTAAGGGGTGAAGGGGGAATTCTCAAGACAAAGGATGGTAAGCCTTTTATGAAGAGATATCATCCCCTTAGTAATCTTGCTCCCCGCGATATTGTTGCCCGAGCCTGCATTAATGAAATGAAAAAGAATGGTGACCCCTATGTGCTGCTTGATGTTACCCATCTAAAACCCGATTTTGTCAAGAATCGGTTTCCGACAATCTATGAGACCTGCTATCGCTGGGGGATTGATATTACCCGTGAGCCAATTCCAGTTGTGCCCGCCGCCCATTATCTGTGTGGTGGGATTAAGGTTAATACCTGGGGTGAATCTACTGTCGACAGATTATTTGCCCTTGGTGAATGTGCCTGCACTGGAGTCCACGGGGCAAACCGACTTGCCTCAAACTCCTTACTGGAGGCACTTGTCTTTTCAGCCCGCGCTGCGCAAAGGGTATCAAATATAAAGGCTCTGAAGATAAAGACCACTCCGCAATTCAGGATTGCCAGTCGGGTTGGCCCGGATTTTAAAATACCGATTAAAGAAATAATGTCCAGATACGCCGGGGTGCTCAGGAGTGAAAAGGAACTACTGAAGGCAAAAGAGAATCTTGTTGAATTCTATGGACATCGGGAGGAAGGCATTCACTTCTTAAATGCCGAATCAAGAAATATGCTTGAGGTTGCACGATTGATCGTTGAATGCTGCCTTATGCGAAAGGAGTCAAGGGGACTCCATTTTATTGAGGAGTATCCTGATAAGGATGATAGGTATCTGAGGGATACAATCATAAAAAAAGAGAATCAAAATTAGATGGAATAGTGGAGGATAATAACAAAGGAAAGGAGTATGGAATCTGGAGAGTTTGAAGTTTTACTGGAGATTGGACAGTCTTATCTCTTAAATAAAGAATACGAAAGGGCAATTTTAAAATTCAGCGAGGCATTGAGAATAAATCCCCACGACCCGGAGATTTATTACTACCTGGGTCTTGCCTATGAGGGGGCTGGGAAGATCAATGAGGCACAGAAGATGTATGAAAAGACTCTGTGCCTTGATTGCAATTTCAGTAATGCGGAGATAAGACTTGAGAAGATAAAAAATAGATTGCGGCAGGAAAACAAAAAGTAGGTCTTGACAAAGACAAATTTTTAAGTATATTTTACTATGGAGAATTACTATGCCGTTTTAGGTATTACAATGAATGCTACGATACAGGAGATCAAACAGGCCTATCTGAGACTTGCCCGTCAGTATCACCCGGACCGATTTACTGATATGGAAGAGAAGAAGAAGGCGAATGAGATATTTGCAAAAATTACCGCGGCTTATCGCGTCTTATCTGATGAAAAACTAAAAAGTGAATATGACAAATCACTACAAACAGGTGTTAAACCGAAAGATGATGCTCAGGAAGTCCAGGCAAAGAACGCCTTTTTAAGGGCAAGAGAATTCTTAAAGAATAACGACCCCTGGCGGGCAGTAAATTTGTTGCGTATTGCCTGCCGGTATAAACCGGACCCGATATATCTCTCCTATTTAGGGCTTGCCCTTGTCTATACGCGCCAGTATCAAAAAGAAGGGTTTGAGAGATTAAAAGAGGCAAGCAAACAGTTGATGTTTAATCCGATTGTCTATGTAAACCTCGGTCTTGCCTATGAGTTTATGGGAAATAGGGAAGAGGCGCTGGCAAATTTTCATGAGGCATTAAATTGGGACCCCCATTGCGAGCCGGCAAAAAGGGGTATCGAGAGACTGAGTAATAAAAAGTCAAGTTTCTTCTCTAAACTCTTTGGAGGGGGTAAATGAAAAAGACCGAGGTCATTAGACTCTTTGAAGAACTATGTGCACGGTTATCAATTGCTGTCAAATACGATAGATTTTTTGGCAAGGGGGGATTCTGTCGTTTAAGGGAGAAATCCTATTTTATAATAAATGAAGTGCTCTCCAATCCAACCAAAGAGGAAATTTTTATAAAAGAGTTGAAACAACTCAAGCCAAATCCTGATTTAGTTCCCCCGAAGTTGAAAGATCTGATCTTCTAAGGGTTAGCGCTCTTCCCTTATCTCACCTACCAGTTCTTCAATAAGATCCCACAGCGTGATTATACCAACGACATTGCCACTATTATCCTGGACAATTCCCATCTTTTGATTCTCTTTTTGCATCTTTATAAAAACCGACATACAGCGGTCATTTATGTGCACAAAAAAGGGAGATTCCAGTATAAATTTACCAGTGTAGAAATAATCTTTTGTATTAATCACCCCAATAATCTTATTTACATCTCCTTCATAAACAGGGATTCTTGTAAATACCCTTTGCGTCTGAATGCAGACTGAATTAATATCATCATCCTTACTGCATAATAGTGCCATGCCGATTGGTATCATAATTTCTCTAATCGTGGTTCGGGCGAAGGTAAATAGTCTTGACACCAGAAGGCTTGTATCTTTTTCATACTCCCGGATGGCAAAGATAATATCCTGATATCGTAATCGATCCAGGGTGGTATGCCTTTTGAATAGGTTGCCCAAGAATGTAGCAATTGTTGAAAAGAGAAAGGTTATCGGTGCCAGGGTTATGTCTATTACATACAAAGACTCACCCAAAACGGTCAAGATCTTCTCAGGATTGTTGAGGGCGATAGCCTTTGGGATATATTGTCCAACAATGAGGGAAAAGAGTGACATTATAATTGTGGAGATTACTAACCAGTTTTTTCCAAAGTTATGAATTATTCCCTGCGCAAGGATTGTTGAGGCAAGCACAAGCAAAAAGTCTTCACAGACGAGAATCATTGTAAAGAATTGACTTGGTTTGAGGGTGAATTTATAGACCACCTCTGCCCAGGTCTTTCT
>CBFGJQ010000156.1:0-2524 GCA_965649095.1 Caldifarciminota bacterium
GGGCTATGACCTTATATTTATAAGTCAGGTTTTGCATGCATATTCAGAAATGGATGCTGTGCATGTGTTGAAAAAGTGCAAAAGTGCCTTAAATAGTGGAGGGAGGGTAGTTATCCAGGAATTTTATATTTCAGATGATTTGACACATCCTATGCCGAGTGCCCTCTTCTCAGTGAATATGCTTGTTAATACAGAAGGTGGAAGGTGCTACTCACCTCAGGAAATAAAGGGCTGGCTAAAAAGGGCAGGGCTGAGGTGTATAAGAGAGAGGCTGATTGATGATTCAGTTTTGATTGAAGGTATTATGAGGTAGTAGTTTTAAGGGAAACTGCTCAAAATATTTTTCTTCTCAAAAATAAAAAGCTCATAGGGGCTAACAATGAGTAATTTTGAAATTGGTTCTACTACTGCTAAAGGCGGTTTTGCAAATGAGAAAGAAATTTGTAAAAAGTTTAATAATTGGGGAAAAGATACTGAAGCGAAATTATGGCTTAAGATTATGGGATATGAAATTGAGTCTATAGATTCAGTTGGGGCAATTCTAATACCTACTCGTATAAAGAAAGAAGACGCAGAGAGATTAGGATTTAAAGAAAGTTTTAAAGAATTAATGAAATTCAAGAAGGCGGACGCACAAATAAGGGTTATAATTACGATTGGCAAAATTGTGAAGGTAGAAAATCTATCATTAAAAAAAGCAAACTCTGATGCTGATTATAATCAAGTAGATAAAAGATGGGTAGATTCTTATAAGGAAATATGGGGGTTTGATGATGAAATCGCATTTGGTTTGAAATTATTTACTGGTGAACTCAATCCCTATTCTTATCCTGAAATCATTGGAAATAGAACATTGAGAGATGAAAGAAGAATGTTCTTAGATGAATTACCAGAAAGATTGAGAGATAAAACAATAACCTTCTTTAAAGAAAATAAGATTCTTGTAGTTTCAGATATCTTAAAAGGAAGAGGTGGATTGTCTGCTAATTGGATGCTCGTCACAAGATATAATAAAATCGCTGATACTACTACTTGGATATTAAAGGATATTAACACAGCTATGAATTTCTTTGGGTCAGGAGAAGTAAGGTTTTCGCCTAAGGGTAGTTTATATATTGGTAGAATTACTATGCAACGAAAAGGTGGAACCCCTGATCCAACAAAGCTACAATTTAAGATAAAACCTTGTGAATTGTTTGAGGTGAAATAATGAGTCTATATTTTCTTGCAAAGGTAAAATTTGACCTAAGGGATCCTGATGAGATTTATTTTGCTCAGAAAGAAATAGATACTCTTTTAAATGTAAAAACAGAACCTATAAAAACAATAGCATCTCTCTTTAGAGAAAAACCATTCAACTTGCTTAATGAAGAAATAATCCATCTAATGAGTAGATTAGTTTATCTTGGAGAAGGGCAAGGTTTCCTAGCAAAAGTGCCATTCACAAATATAGTAGAGATTGTAAAAAGGGCTACATTCTTTAGAGAGATTTATGTAATTTTTGAATCTGTAAGCCCTGAGTCTATCTTAGAAAAGATCGGCGTCAGAGTAGATAAAAAATTATTGGATACCAAAAGGATAGAGGCTAACTGTTGGACTCAAATTTTTTTACAGGATTTACCACAATCTAATAACAGATTGATAACTGTAAGATTCTTAACATTTCATACGCTTTTTGAGTATGCCACTGAAGTAAAAAAGCTTCCTGCCTGTGTTTTTAGACCTAAAAATAGCGAAAACTGGGAAAACTATTTTTTAGAGAAGGAATCTGGAATTGCAAAGGGATTAAATGATTTGCTTAAACATCTTAAAGATGGACATTATCGCTCACCTCATTTTGGACTTGGGAAAAATCATATAGGTGATTTTGTTGATTGGGCATCTACAGACCTTCGTAAGCCTTTCTTACACTACCTTCATAAGTATAAAGGGAAAGGCGACCCAAGAATATCAAGAGCCCTTATCAATCTTTTAAGAGTTAAAAAGGGTGATACGATCCTTGACCCTTTTGTAGGCTCAGGTGCTTTTATTGCTGATGCGCCAACAATGGGGATAAATGCTATAGGTGTTGAAGCGCTAAATATAGGCAAGATGATCGCCGAAACGAAATGCAATCTTGGGATAGATATCAATAAATTAAGAAATGCAATAATCAGATTATTTGGATCAGTTGATAGAGGTCTTTCCGATGTTGATATTAAAAATAACTCGTTGCTATTAAAGGGGAAAATAAAGAAAAATTTATCTAATAGTGCTGCTTTTAAAAAAATAGAACCTCATCTTAATAAGATATTATTGCTAAAGGGGAAAATAGAGAATTTTGAAGATGCTGAAATCAGACAATTTCTCTTAATTCTTTTAAGTCAACAGGTAGTTGAGTATTCTGAAAAAAACAGAGCGTGGGATATAGTTAGTTCATTTAAGTCCTATGCAGAGGACAGGTATTTAGTGTTATACGCCACTCAAAAAATGGCTAAAATGCTGGATATGGAACTTAATGGTGCGAAAATAAAAATTGTTAAAG
>CBFGJQ010000156.1:2534-3575 GCA_965649095.1 Caldifarciminota bacterium
ATTCGACTAATATGTCAATGATAGAAAATGAAAGTATTGACGGGATCCTTACATCACCACCCTATTTTGATGCATTAGATTACATCGGTAATAATAAAATTTCTATATTGCTATTAGATCTGGATGAAGACCTTAAGGGGGAATCAACCAAAAATTTTTATGAGGCAAAACATAGAGATGGAAATAAGTATGAATCCACGCCCCTTTTTGTAAGTGATAAGTATTTTTCTATTTCCCTACCACAATCAAGCGAGAAACTTATAGAGATTCTTAGAAGATCTCGAAGGACATATAAAGCTGAAATTGTTGAAAATTATCTTAAAATGATGAAACTTTCATTTGAAGAATGTTACAGGGTTCTTAAAAAAGATAAATATTATCTGATGGTCGTTAGCAAATATCATTCTTGGATAATAAATGGTAAAGAAGAAGTTGTTGAAACATCCCCGATACTGGGAGATTTGGGTAAATCAGTGGGATTTAAATTGGTTGACGTGATTGAGCACGGTTTATCAAAGGCAGACAAAGGGAAAATAGGAGTTGAAGATATATTACTTTTTCAAAAATAAGTTATGATAAATAAAGTGTGTTTTGGGCATCCAATAAACAAAGTTATCCAAGGGGATTGTCTTGAAATCATGAGAAAAATCCCAGATAATAGCATTGATGTCACTTTTGCAGACCCACCGTTCAACCTAAAAAAGAAATACAATAGCTATTATGATAAACATGAAGTTGATGAATACCTATCCTGGTGCAAAGAATGGCTTACTGAAATGGTTCGTATTACTAAGCCTACAGGTTCTATTTTTGTCCATAATATTCCTAAGTGGTTAATTTATTTCGGCTCTTATTTAAATGAAATAGCCATATTTCGCCACTGGATTGCTTGGGATGCAATGGGGTCTCCACTTGGTAAGACGCTTTTACCCAATCATTACGGAATTTTATATTATGTAAAGTCTAATGATTTTAAGTTTTATGATATTAGAATGTTGCATAAGCGGTGTAGAAACTGCCATTATGTTTTACAAGACTACG
>CBFGJQ010000157.1:0-992 GCA_965649095.1 Caldifarciminota bacterium
TTTCCATACCGTGCATCAGGTAAGGCGTTATCTATGCTTGAGACCGAAGGAATGGTGAAAATCGTTGCGGAAGAAAATGGAAAAATATTAGGGGTTCACATCCTCGGTGTAGAATCTCCAAGTCTGATTGGCGAAGGAATTCTTGCGGTCGATATGGGATTGAAAGTATCTGAACTCGCGGAATTAATCCATCCCCACCCTACCCTGACCGAAATTATGGGTGGGGCAGCAGAAAATTTTTATAAGAAGGCAATTCATATAATCAATTAAATTACAAAAAGCATCCGCCACTCTCCCGGGCGGAACAAATCCCAAAGAATCAAACAACCCTTATTAACTTTTGGAGTTAAGGCGACCCATTGCCTCGCATGATTTTTTGTATATCATATCGCTATGTCTTCAAACAAGATAATTGGCGTGGTAGCGGTGCCTGGTGCAGAGGTGATGCGGGCAGTGATGGTGATAAATGCCGTTCTTATTTGAGATCAGGAACTTTGGGCGACATCCTTGTTCTCTTCGCAACCTTTGCCTGGGCAATAACAGCAATAATTACAAGAAAATACCTAAAAGAACTACCCGCTCAGGTCATTACCTTTTACAGATTCTTATTGGCAGGGATTATATTCTTTGTATATCTTTAATCCGCTCTTTTATAAAATATTACTTGCCCATATTCTTTTGAAGTTTTTCAATCATCTTTTCTAATTCCTTTACCCTGTTTTGGAGTCTTTCCAGTTCTTTCATTACAAACTGCAGGGCATCAGCGATAGGGTCGGGCAATTTGCCGTGTTCCAGTCTCCTAATTTCTTCAGCAGTGAAACCAAGACCGATTCGCCCGGGCACACCAACCACTGTAGCATTGTCAGGAACATCTTTTACCACAACCGAACCGGCGGCGATTCGCGCATTATCCCCGATTTTTATCGGTCCCAAGACAATTGCCCCAGCACCAATTTCTACATTATTGCCAATTGTAGGGTGTCGCTTTTTCT
>CBFGJQ010000157.1:1002-3534 GCA_965649095.1 Caldifarciminota bacterium
TCTAAGGTTGTGCCACCAAGAGTAACACCTTGATACATAAGGACATCATTACCAATTTCTGAAGTCTCGCCGATAACAATACCTGCGCCGTGGTCAATGAAGAACCTCCGCCCAATTTTTGCCCCCGGATGTATCTCAATTCCTGTAAAAAACCGGCTAATATGGGAGAGCAAACGGGCAAATAATTTCAACCCAACATTCCATAGAAAGTGGGCAACCCTATGGAACCAGATAGCATGAAGTCCCGGGTAACATAAAATTACCTCAACTACGCTGCGCGCGGCCGGATCTTTGGCAAAAACTGTCTTAATGTCTTCTTTTATGCGTCTAAACATATACATCTACAATCTGTATCCGGATAGTTTATGTGAAATCAGCAATGATTCGCTACTAATTACTCTAACCTTCATACAATTCCGTGCTCAAATACCTTTCACCGGTATCCGGTAGAATTACCACAATCATTTTATTTTTATTCTCCTCTCTCTTTGCCACCTCAATTGCCGCCCAGGCTGCCGCACCCGAGGAAATCCCGCATAAAATTCCCTCTTCTCTTGCTAATCTTCGCGCGGTTTTTATAGCATCGTCATCTTTTACCTTGATTATTTCATCAATTAAACCAGGACGTAAGACATCGGGTATAAACCCCGCGCCGATGCCTTGAATCTTGTGGGGTCCTGATTTGCCACCCGAGAGAACCGGTGATGATGCAGGTTCTACTGCAATCGTTTTGAAATCAGGTTTTTTCGATTTAAGTACTTCGCTCACCCCAGTAATCGTCCCCCCGGTTCCAACACCGGCAACAAAAATATCCACCTCCCCATCAGTATCATTCCATATTTCCAGGGCAGTTGTTATTCTATGTATCGCAGGATTGGCTGGATTTCTAAATTGTTGAGGAGTGAAGGAGTTTGGAATTTCGCTGGATAATTCTTCTGCCCTTTTTATAGCACCATTCATTCCTTGTTCCCCTGGAGTCAAGATCACTTCTGCCCCGAGTGCTTTGAAAATCTTCCTTCTCTCTGCACTCATATGTTCCGGCATTGTAAGAATCAAGCGATACCCCTTTACAGCACAGACAAAGGCAAGGCCAATACCAGTATTCCCACTGGTGGGTTCAATGATTACAGTATCTTTGTTAATGAGCCCCTTTTCTTCAGCCTCTTTTATCATTGCATAGCCAATTCGGTCTTTAACACTATGGAGTGGATTGAATGATTCAAGTTTGGCAATCACCTCTGCCTCAATCCCCTTTGTTATTTTATTCAACCTCACCAAAGGCGTATTGCCGATCAATTCAGTTATATCATTAGCAATCTTCATCCTGAACCCCTACTCCTGTCTGATACTCCACCCATGCCTGCCCTATCAATATACCAACACTATCATTTCATCACTTCAACAATTGTAGAAATGATAAATTAATATTCGTGGAACTTAATTCGTTTAACTAATTTTTCCAGTTCATTCATAACGGTTAGGACCTTTTCATCCTTTATCCAGTATATCCTCTTTTTCCATTTTACAATATAACGAACCAGGTCAATCTGCCTTAATGAACGGAGGGTCATAGAAACTGTGGACATACTAACGCCCAATGCCGACGCAATCTCTTCGGGTCGCATCATATTGTTTTTTAATAAATGTAGCATTTCATATGCGGTAGGATTGCCTAAGACGCGGCATATCCTTGATGCTCGATAACGAACCTCTGGTATCTTTTTTCTATTCATTGACAATAATATCCAAAATCATCATTTTGTCAATTGTAGAAATGATGAAATGAAGTTTTTGCAGTGTGTTGAAATCAAAATAGTGTTGGGAAGAGATAGCCAAAAATCAAAGAGAGTAAGGCAATAGTTGCGAGATAAAAAGACAGAACTCTAAAACCAAATTTTTTGTGCATCACCAGAATCGTGCCATAACTGGTGATCGGGCCGACCAGGAGCATCGTCATTCCCGCGCCTGAAGATAAACCCCGAGTAATAAATGCATCAACCATCGGTGGGCTTGAGGTAGCACAAATATACATTAAAATCCCAAAGATGAGGGCAAATAGATAACCAGAAAAGCCGCCAAGATAAAACCTCACAAATCTGCCGACCGGGTCAAATGAAGCAACGACGGCAGCGATAACAAGCCCAACCAAAGTTTCTAAGCCAATATCTTTTATCATATCAACAAATGCAAATTTAAGGATTGAGACAATATGCTGTGATAAAGTCTTTTTAGTTTCAATTTTACAACAATGGCAGGATGAAACAACAACATTGTTTACCCTGGATGGAGAAAATAGATTACCAATCATCCCCATCACTATTCCCATAATGATAACGGCAATAAAGATATAAATGGCAAATTTCAGACCGAGAACAGACCATGTCACCAATATTGCTGAGAGCGAAGTGCCGGGTGTTGCCACCAAAAATGCCAAAATCGGACCAGGTCTTGCCCCCTTTTTCTGAAAGCTAACTGCCATAGGCAGCGAACCCCAGCAACAGATTGGCAGGACTGAACCAATTAGAGTGGCAA
>CBFGJQ010000158.1:0-3509 GCA_965649095.1 Caldifarciminota bacterium
CCTTTATACTTACTGAAATATTCCCACATTTCGTAGATAACCCTGTAGCCAAAATGAAGTGTCGCAGGCTTCAATATCTTTTGCAATCTGTCGACAAATTTCACAAAGTCTTTATCGTTTATTCCGTATGTGTTACAATATTTACCTACATCAACATCGTTAAACTCAATAACAAATGCCCTGTCAAGCACCTTCGGGGCAAAGGAGAATGTTGTTTCATCAACATTCACTGTGCCGATGATGGCAAGATTTGGAGGATAGGCAATCCTGGGTGGGATTGGTTTTAATATGTCTATTATTTTAGCCATACTTCCTGATTTACCCGATAACTCTTTTTCGCTTGTTAATACCAATGCCCCATAAGGGCATTCAGAGCAATCTTCAAGGCAGAGTTTCTCCCCTTCAATTTTCCATTTAATCTCTTTATCCTTTATTTCAACATACTTCTCTATGCCGGTAACATCTTTTTTTGCTGGTATCCTTGAAAAGACACACCTCGGAAGTGGATGTATCATAGCGGTCTCACCAACTTTTATCTTTTCTCCTCTTTTTGACCACATATTCTCCATAAGACTTAAGAGGTCGCTCATATAATACTCAACCCGTGCAAGGTTCATCTCATCAAGGATGATGAAGTATCTTGATTGTTTTTCACCGGTTACAAAATTTCTATAGGCATTTAAGAGGGTAATCAATCCATCTGTTGGATAGAATAGACCTGTTAACGGATTGTAATAACCCCACATCTTCTTTGGCTCATTCCAGTCAGGCCGGACAGGAAGGAAGGCAACTTTTTCGGATTTTTGAATTCCCGCTTCGTAGTTTTCCATAAGGATTAATTTTTCATTAATATACTTTGAAAGTTTCTCAACCAGTTCATCAATCTTAATATCACCATTTTGCGTGCTCATTGCTGAAGCAATTAGCCTTGCAATCTGGGTCTTACCTGTTCCGGAGATTCCAGCGAGGATAAGGAAGGGTTTGGTGTGGAGGGCATTGAGGATTGAGGGGATTGAATAGGGTGATGAAGTTTTATCTGTTTTATAAAAGATATCCACTAACTCTTTTAATTCCTTAAATCCTTTTTCCTTATCTTCCATGACCTTTTTCATCTTCTCATTAAGTATATTTACAATTTCATCTATCGGATCCTCTTTCGTTTCTAATTCCTGCAAGGATAGTCTTTTTAAGAATTTTCTCTTTTCAGACTCCTCATTTAACTCCTTATATTTGCCCTTACTCCCTTCATAAGCGCCCAATATCCCGATTAGAAACTCCTTCTTTAAGTTGATACAAACACCACAGGGCAAGTAGTGTTTGGGCTCCGGGTATATAGCAAAACCAAAATAATCTATGACCTCCTTTTTTTCGGTCTCACTAAAGGATGGAACATGAACTGTCTTTATCTCTATGTCGCTGTATTTCAACTCTTTTACGTCAAATCCACTTTCCTGATGAAGTTTTTCATCCTTTAACTTATTTATCACCTCATCAATCCCTCGCCAATTCTTATCTTCTTCTTTTAATCTCTCCAGAATTGGGATAAAAAGATTATCTCTAATCGCGTTTCTCAGTTCTTTTTTTACATCTTTCCCTCTAATTTTTTTTATTTCTTCTAACGTGCTTTTTAACTTTGCATTCATAATAATCCTCCCTTTTTAACAATATCTCCCTTCTTCTCTCAAGTTCAGGGGATATGATAAGTAATTCACCGTTCTGTAATTCCTCCCAGTCTTCATCGGTAAGCCTTTCAGAAGCAATGAGGACAGCCTTTTCCCCTTCCAACCTCTTTGATTCTATCAATGCGCCGGTCTCTTTTGAGGTTGAATTTAAAAGGGAAGGCTCTCTAAATAGAAAATTTAATTTGTTTCCATACCTGAATCCGTAGAGATATTTACCATCGGTGAGAATAAAATTTGCCCCACTGGCATATGGGATTATTTTTTTAACTGCATTCCTTATACCGTCTATCCTGTTGCCTTCTTTTTCTATGTTTTGAATGAGAAATCTAAAATAGATTTCAGAATCAATCGGCTCGCTTGTGAAATGCTCGTTGTAAGGTGCTACCAGCATCTCCTGTATTTGCTTATAACCCCATATAGTGCCATTATGGGCAAAAAGCCAATTTTTGTATAAAAATGGATGGGCATTGTTAATGTTATCGCTTTTTCCGACTGAGGCTAACCGCACATGGGCGATAATAATCCTTGATTCTAACTCCTTTACCAGGGAATCAAATCTACCTGATTTAAAGGCACTCCCACTATGCTTTTCTAATCTGGATATCCCATTTTCATACCAGCCAACCCCCCAGCCATTGGGATTATCCCTGCCCTGGTCTTTAAATCTATTACTTGCCTCAAGCATTGAAAATTTTATATCAACTTTTTTATTTGCAATCAAACCAAATAACCTGCACATTTCGCTCCCCTTTCGGAGAGGGATAAACCCTATCCCTGCATCTTGGATTGTCCGCACCCTTGCCTGCACCAGGGCAGGCCTGTGCGGTTATGATACCACAAGTGGTGTTATCCAGTATCTTCGCCGGGACAGACCGCCATACTGCGCGGCGGATGGCTGTCCGTTTTTTATACGCAAAATCCATATTTGATCCGTCCGAATTATCTGGTAATAGGTATTTTTGAAATTCCTATTACCTCACGAATAGACGCCATGCGACAATTTTTCAAAGACCTGTATGCTAAATTTTATCAATAATTTCACAGAAGTCAAGGGACCAAGGACAGATTTCATTTTTTGTATTGCTTGGGGTTGATAAAGCCATAGATTGCCAGATCATTTTTCCATCTTTTCTGAAATTTAAGTAACCGCTCTCAGGCATCATTAATCTTCTTCTTCCAGCCCTATCTCCTCGTCATCTTTCCAGGGGACCTCTATCCTTGGCAAACTGATTATCCCATCCAATAGATACCTTTTATAACATTCCTGTGAACAAAAGACCGCCCCGGGCTCCCCGGGAAATTCCACAACCTCAGCCGGGGGCACAATCAACTGCTTCCCACAACTTAAACAATAATATACATCTGTCGCCTCTATCTCCTCTATTATCTTCTCTATTTTTCTATCTGTTTCCTCTATTATCCTCTTTAAATTTCTTTTCATACATCCTCCTCTTATTTTTCTGGTTTGACAAACTCAATCCAGACCACCCGGTCAGCAAGGCTGACCTTTGTAATCTTGACCTGATAAGCGGTATTATACCGCTCTTGTGGCTGGGGAAGGTCACTCCATTTTACCATTAAAAGATAATCAGACCTGGAGACCTTTGCACTGGCAGGATTGATTGCCAAGCCAACCAATAATCCGGATAGAAATATAAGAAGTCTCACTAAAGGCAGGTTAACCCTCCTGCTGTGGGCACCAGACAATATCTTATCTGAACCTTCTATTGGAACAGGCATCATAACCTCCTTTTACCTTCATTTCGCACAATTATATAGATTTCATAATCTTTGTCAAGGGGGAAGATGCATTTTTATCGTGTTCAG
>CBFGJQ010000159.1:0-3505 GCA_965649095.1 Caldifarciminota bacterium
TGCCAACTCCAGAAGAAAAAGTTCCAGGCGAGACAAAAGTTCCAGGCGAGGAAGAACAACTTGTCGGGATTGCTGAAATGGATATCGGACAGGAAGAAGAGGAAGAAATTGTTCTTACTGAAGAAGAAGTAGCTCAGATTGAACAATTGACTGAAACAGAGCGTGCAAGATTAACTCAAGGTAGTTATTCACAAACTACTACTCCGACCGAACAGCCGGAGATGGTAGAAGGTGAAGACTCTACTACCGCATTTTTAATGTAAAAAGGAGGAAAAATGGCTAAAGTTGCTATCTTTAAGAAGGGCAACACTTATGTTGCCAGAAAAATTATTAAAGAAGAGCCCCAGCCCGAAGAGGAAGAGCTGGAAAGTGTTGAAGAGCTGGAAAGTGTTATAGAGGAGCCAGTTGAAGCTGCGGTTACCGTAGAGAATCCTGCTCTGAAATGGAATACACTCACAGCCAGCGATATTGCTGGCGCGTCATCTTTAAATTTCTTTGTTAACATCCCAGATCCAAATGAAATCTATGGCAACTATTCCCGTCCTTATCTTGAAATTCCAGCAAGAATCACGGGATTAAAATTTGATACTCTACCTGCAACTTTAAGTGAAGTAATTGGAACTGATATATACATTCAGGAATTGAACAAGATAATGAGAGGCACCCTGACGTTATTCGTAAACAAATATCCCATCTTTGAGTGGAAGATTGATGATATAGGTCCAATGCTTGATACAATTGAGATATATTCTACCGCAGGAGCTCCTCCAACTCTTACGGCCGTTCTTGCACTTCACGCCAGGGAATTCACTGTATTTAGAGACTTGATTGCCTCAAAGATGATCAGGACAAGAGGGCAAGACCAGATATATTGCCACGTAGACCTCGCTACGGCATTAGCAGGTTCAGGAGTACTTCCGGCTGACTTTGCCGTAAAAACCACTCTCCAGATTCGTCCAGAACAGAGATTTATCGCCGAGACTGAACCAATTACTGCTCCACCAATTACTGCTCCAAGGCCATCAGCGCCAAGAATAACTCCAAGGATACTTCCTGGCGGTAGAATACTTCCTACTGGAGGAGCTATTCAAAGAGGAATGCCGAGAGCTGGTATAGCCGAAGCAGTTGAACAAAGAATTAAACGAAGAATTAAAAGATTTGCTAAAAGAATTACTACAGACATCTGGACACCAAATGCATTTTTCTCTATCCTCAACAAGAATGCTATTCTTGGTAATGGCGGACAGGTGGTTGAATTCTTTGTAGACGTGCCGGATCCAATTCATCTGAACGGAAATTACGATGAACCGCTAATTCACAGAGATATGGCAATCCAGGGACTGAAAGTTGGCTGGTATCCTTGGCTTTCTACCGGGACGAAAGCAAGCGGATATCCGCTTGGGAAATATGTCTATTGTGTTAATGCCTTCAAAGATGCAACCTACGAATTGATAGTAAATAGGGCGCCAATTTATTCCTTCAAAGGTGCTGATTTATTCCCACCTACAATTGTTCGTGCATATTATGATGGCACAGACCATAAGATCTTGCTTGGAAGATTCCGTGAATTATATCTGGTTTTCAAAGACCTGATTGACAGAAGAAAACTGAGCGTCACTTACCTTGATGACGTTAAGATAAGGGCAAGACTTCCTGTTTCATTATCAGCGACCGATGTTCCTGACGATTTTGAAATCAAGCTGACACTGCTCGCTAATGTGAAACCTAAGCCAATACGGGCATAATAGTCTTTTCCGGGCAAGTATTCTTCTGCGGAAGAAGCTTGCCCTTCTCCCAGCCTATTGCGATAGGAAGGAGGTTAGATGAAAATACTCCGGCTTCAGCACAACCTTGAAACAATCATAAATGCTGACTTTCTTGCTGTAGGGGTTGGTGTAGATTATATCAATTTCCCTACACAAGGAATACCAAATAAAGATACTGCGAAGCTCTATCTTTCTGAAGATATCTGGTTGGACGTTCCATTAAAATGCTTTGATGTGTTAGATAAACACACAAAGACTCCTTACGGATGGCAGTTCTCAAGGCCATTCTTGTTCACAAAAGGAATGAAAGCGAAATTCCAGACAAACCAAAGCGTTGATAAAGACGGTGTTCATCTCTTATTCTATGGCCACTATCTTACCTCACAAGAATCATTACAGATACAAAAGAAGCCGCTTAGCAAAATATTCATCACCGGATTTGATATTACAGAACAGACTCAAAAATTTATTCTTCCATTTCCCTATCTGCTTCTCTCAATAGGAATTCTCTATGGATATAAGCCACCAAGCGAACCTGAGAAATACTGGACAGCAATGCCCTCAACAATTAAAGGATATCTGGATATAAGGGAGCGTAATTATTATTTTGATGATAATCAATTCCGTTCTCTCAATCTCTTATCTGATTTATATTTAGGTCGTCGGTCAGTGTGTAATCAATACAATCTCTGGGGGATAAGAGTTGAGGGAAATGAGCATATCAGGCTTTCTCTGCAGAATCCTCTTAATGCACCAAATGAAAGTCTGTATATTGTCTTTGAGTATGTTAAGATGACTGCCGAGGGAATGATTTTACCACTTGAGACAGCATCAGTTAAACCCGGAAAGGAATATCAGATAGTCCCACCTAAATCGGTTCCGACGAAGGAAGAGACGATTATTCCAAAATCGGTAAGGAGAATTACAAAATTCAGTCCTCTTACCGAGAAAACTAAATCCATTGAATGATATGCTGTATGTTCATAAAAAAGAGGCTACGAGAATAGAGCAGATTGCGAATGCGGCACAGTCACTTACTATTCGGTTAATTAAGATAGTAGGTCCTTATTTTCTCTTCTGTTTCTTTGCCAGATGGTTTTTTATTATGCTTGGTGAGGATGTTAAGCCACACGAAATCTTTGAAAACAAGGCACTTGAATTCTTTAAGAAGTTAAGGAGTAGATGATGACATACAAAAGCAAACAGATTGTAACTTTCTTTAGCGATTCTGATACATTATTTCTTCCATGCGGGAGAAATAAACTTATCATTACGGCAACTTCTGAAAGCACATTCAGTGTAAACTGTGGAATATATTTCGATAAGACACTTATTACTACCTTTTCAGTTGAGATATCTCCGACGCCCGTTGTTGTCTGGAATGATGTAGTCCCTGGTAATCTTATGACAATAACTCCACAACCACGAACTCCTACTCCAGTCACGGCAACATTTTATATTATGGCCGAGACATAAAAGAGAGGAAAAATGGATAAAATAATAGAAAAAGCTAAAAGCCAGTTTGGCTCTCCGATAATATTCAATATACAGAGCAGTGTTACCGATCCGAATAAGACAAAGATTTTTGATGTTCCCCCAGGATATATATTGGTGGTAAAAGAATTTAACATTCTTACCCCTCCCTATGTTAACATAGACGGTCCATTTGGTTTCATTTTGTCCAAATTTACGGCTTATGAAATCTACGACGAAGATGAAAAGATAGTTCCGAATTTTAC
>CBFGJQ010000160.1:0-3495 GCA_965649095.1 Caldifarciminota bacterium
ACTGTAATCGGTCCTTTGATTGAAGTTCCGGTTTTGATTCTCTTAGTGAATGTCGCATTGTGAATAAAGAGAATGTATTATAAGGAGTTATAATGACAAATCAAAAAAGATATTTACCAATAATTGTGATTACTATTGCTTTGGTTGTTATTATTATGGTGCTTACCACGAGCAGCAAAAAACTTGGAAAAAACAAAAGTGCGACCGAGATACAAATACAAGCTCAGGATACGGTTATCCAGGGAAATCAGGAAAACAAAGAACCGGAAATTGCAAAGAAAGATACCACGCATACCGATACCCTCACACAGGTTAAAATTACAAATAATCCTGATGACCCACCCCTATTATCCGATGATGACCTGGCAATAGTAGATAACATAAAAATTACAAAAAAACAACTTGATAGTATGCTCAATGTGATGCCAGCTCAGATTAAGGAATACTACAAAGATGATAAACCTGGATTTCTTGAAGAACTCATAACCAGGCAGTTATTGATACGCGAGGCAAAGAGACAAAAAATTGACCAGGATGCAGATTATAAAGAATATGCCAAACAGAATCCAGATAAGAAAGAAGATATAATGGTAAATTTACTATTGAGAAAGATTGCCGGAAATGTTACGGTTAGCGAAAGTGAATTGAAGGACTTCTTCAATCAATACAGAGACCAGTTACCAAATAAAGACTATGAATCAGTAAAAGAGCAATTAAGGCCAATGGCAATAGAAGAAAAACAGCGCTTGGTTATTGAGAAACTTATAAATGACCTCAAGGCAAAGGCAAAGATTGTGCGTAATGAGAAATGGATAAAAGAACAAGTGGCACTTACGGCTGATAATCCATTGAGTAAGGCACTAAAATCAGGCAAGCCAGTGGTCGCAGATTTTGGTCGAGGTACTTGTATCCCGTGTAAGATGATGCAACCAATCTTAGAAAGGTTGCAGAAAGATTATAAAGGCAAGGCCGAGATTCTTATCCTTGATGTTGGGGAATATTCCTCACTTGCCCGCAAATACAAGATAATGATGATACCGACTCAGATCTTCTTTGATTCTTCAGGTAAAGAAGTTTATCGGCACCAGGGGTTTATGCCGGAACAGGATCTTGTAGCACAACTTAAGAAATTAGGGGTAGAATAGTATGTACAACACAAATTCTAAATCCGAAGCACAGAGAATTCGTAAGTCGTTTTACGGTTGCGAAATGCGAAACGGTTTGGTTTATCAGCTTCGTCTCGTGGCATTCCTACTTTTCTTTGTCATTCCCGCGCAAGCGGGAATCCATTCAAAATGTTTTGGTTATTGGAATTTAGGCATTGTTTGGAATTTGCCCCTGATTAAATCAGGGGTTGGGATTTGGAATTTTACCTAACGATAGTGAGGTCTTTATGATTGAAATACTTACCTGGCTGACAAAGGCACTTGAACAGAATCCTTTGATTGCCATCTCTGCCTCATTCCTGTGGGGAATTTTGAGCATTATCTTGAGTCCCTGCCATCTTGCGAGCATTCCCCTTGTTGTCGGATATATCAGTGAACAGGGTAAGATAAGTGTTAAAAGGGCGTTTCTGATTTCTTTAATCTTCGCCTTTGGCATACTCATCACAATTGGTCTTGTTGGATTGGTAACTGCTCTTCTGGGTAGAATGATGGGTGATATTGGCAGGACCGGGAATTATATTGTAGCAGTTCTATTCTTTATCATTGGGCTACATTTAGTTGGCATAATTCCCCTACCTTTTGCCGGTGGTGGGCCGGGTGTTGACAAAAATGGTTTATTGGGTGCATTTATTATCGGGCTTGTCTTTGGGGTTGCTTTGGGTCCCTGCACCTTTGCCTATATGGCGCCGATGCTTGGTGTTGTCTTTACTGTTGCCTCAACAAAACTTGGTTATGCAATCTCACTTATCCTCGCCTATGCAATCGGACACTGTTCAGTAATTGTCCTTGCGGGAACACTCACTGAAACGATTGAAGGTTATCTCCACTGGTCAGAAAAATCTAAGGGTGTATCAATTGTGAAAAAAATCTGCGGCATCCTTGTGATTCTCGGTGGCATTTATTTGATAATCACATCATGAAGGTTTGTTATTGGTTTATGGGCGTGGCGGTTGGTATGGTCTTTGGGCATAGTCTTATGGAAAAGAATACAAAAAACTTTAGACCTATGACCATACCAGCATCTATGCCCAACAACTAAAACAATAACTTTGTTTTTGGGTTGTGAATTTATGTTTTTATTGGAATAGGAACTTTAGTTCCGTTCTTGGTATTTGATCCGTGTGAATCCGCTTTAATATCTGTGTCAATCTGCGGGTTCTACGAAGTAGAACAGAGGAGGTCTTATGCTTGACATAAAAATCCTTGGTCCTGGCTGTCCAAGGTGCCAGGAGGTGGAAAAAAGAACGAAAGAGGTCGTTGAAGAGATGAAGATAGAGGCAAATATAGAAAAGGTAACCGACCTGAAAAAGATAATGGAATATAAGATAATGGCTACACCCGGATTGGTGATAAACGGTAAGGTAAAGGTTTCTGGTAAGATTCCCGCGAAATCGCAGATAAAGGAATTTATTGAAGAAGAGATAAAATAGTCTGATAGTCTCATAGTCTTATCGTCGGATTGTTGGTTGTAGCATTTAACAAGTAAGGGTGAAAAAGGGGAATTTGGAGCAGGAGCGGCTTTCCAGCCGCGACTCAAATAGTTTCCTGTAAGAGCGATTTCTAACCGCGAATACTCTTCCGGTAGCAATTGACAGATAACTTTTAATATATATAATATGATATTGTGGATTATGAAACGATTAAATCTGTGATAAAAATTTTAAAATTGGGCGAAGAGAGAATCAGTGTTCCTTTCCCTTATAATCCCGATTTTGTGCGAAGAGTTAAACCCATTAAGGGACGGAGATGGCATCCTGAGGAAAAATACTGGTTCATCCCAAATACTAATGGAACCCTGGAACAGATTTCAAGGATTCTTAAACCCGAAAGCATAAAACATCACTTTCGTCTATGAACGTGTTATCTCCTATGCCGTGCCTAAAAATAAATAGGGATGATTATGAGAGAAGTTAGAGAAGAAAAAAGCAAAATTAAAAACAACAATTCACTTCCTAAATTAGCGGACAGCCTGGTTTGTGAAACAAAAAACCTGGTTCGCGAAGCCAGAACCGAAGAAGATTTAAGGATTGGTTTTGAAAAAACTTTTAGAACCGATAAGGTCTGAATTAAATCTTAAAGCAATTCCAAAATACGAAAAATCCGTTTATAGCGGCCGTTCGGACGCGGTACACGGACAAGTAATAATTGAATACGAGCCGCCAAAGTCATTTTCTTCAAGAAAAAATATAGACCACGCCTATGAGCAGTTAGTAAATTACCTATCCGATGAAGCAGAAGAAACAAAACTAACTCAATTGGTAGGAGTGGGTTTTGACGGCGAGCAGATTTTCTTTGTCAAGAAGAGACAAAATAAGTGGCTGAAAGAACC
>CBFGJQ010000161.1:0-3494 GCA_965649095.1 Caldifarciminota bacterium
GTAAGGTCGCCGAAGGTTTTTATCTTCTCTAATTCTATAAGCAGCCTGGCATTCATACGTGATTCAACAAGACCAAATGAATTTGAGTCTTTCTCCCATTTCAGTAGGCACACATCTGATTTTAATGAAGTTCTATAGGGATCAAAAACGCCTGGTTCGTCAACATAACCACCACCAATGCGGAATTCTATGGGAATGGTCAATTGGCTGGCGATGGATTTTGTTAGAAATTCAATACGGCTGTTTTTGCAGTCGCTTAGAAATTGGTGCCATATCCATTGAGAATCCATAATATAACGTTGACCTTTTGCTGATGGATATGCTACGCTAACTTCCCGATCAAGCCCCTTTTCTATATCAAGACCCACAAGCAAAGAATCATCGCCGCCCCAGTCAAAAAAGAATTTTCCGTAGCTATAGGCTGGCCAATCTGAGGATGGCACTAACCACCAATTAGTTTTATCTGGATCAAGATAGTTGTAAGGTCTTTCACATATTTTAGGGAGGTACCCTACTTTGATGTCTGCCACCCTTTTCAATGCAACACATATTGCTCTTGGGCTTGTAAAATCACAGGTTGCAATCATTTTTCCCCCTTTCATATCTGTGCAACCTTTTATTATAACCTTTTTGCTGAACTACCACATTTCGGACATCTTGATTCTATCTTTGCCCCATCGCACTTAGGACAGTAGACAGTGCCACATTTGGTGCATTTATACAAAGATTTTTTGTGACACCTTTGACAGATTGCCACCTTTAATCACCCCCTTTCACTTTAATCTCCCCTAAATCTTTAAGTTTTATAAGCGATTTATGGATCCAGCCTTCGTGATTAGTATCATACTGAATTAAAACCCACTCATCCCGTGCTAACAGGATTCTTGCCTCATCCCCCTTGTTTAAAGAACTGACCACCTCATACTCCTTACCCGGTCCTCTTCGCACATTAGCATTGTTTGCACTCACCATTCCAATCACAGGTGGATTTTTCAAAGCCCTATCTTTTTCAATCTGGAGGGCAAGATTATCCCTTAAATTGTATGCGAATTCCCAATACCAGGTATTGTAGATAAGTTTCTTAAAAAAGGTAGAATCCGCAAGCGAAAGAATAATGGTCACAAAAAGGGATAAGATACATATACCAAGATATAGTCCTCCAGCAGCACCGGGATTCCCTGTAAGGATAATGAAGATAAAAAATATAGCCGCGGATATGAGGATTCCCCATAGCCAGAAATTTGCCATCTTTAAGGATGTGCCAGAGATAAATTGCATTATTAATAAACCAGGCAAGAAAATAAATACTGAACCGATATATACAAGAAGGGCGATTATGACAAATATAATCGCCATACATCCCCTCTCCCTTTTTTTCTCTCTCCTCAAGGACCTTTTTGTAATTGAGTTTTTTAAGAATTTCTAAGTTGTCGTCTTTTCTCATAATAAATTACTATCCCAATCAAGGTGAAAGGCTTAAAATTTTATTTTTATTACCCACCTCAATTATGAATGCGTTCTCAGTCCCCTTTTTGGGCAACATACCAAGGTATATCTTCTTTATGCCTGCGAACTTGATGTGCTGAGCATAAAATTCTTTCTCCTTACTTACATCATCCTTTTTCTCATAGACACAAAGTGCAAATGCAGTATTATCTTCAAAGACAAAGTCAATCTTAAACTCATAAACGTTCTGACATTTATACACCACAGGGAATGCTACAGATTGAAAATTTATCCCGTTTAGGTGAATCTCCACCTCCATTGCCTTTTTGTACCATTCAATATTGGTGGCTTCCCGGTAAATAAATTCAGAACCGAAGTATTGATACACCTCATTCTGAGCGTATTCCAGAAGTTCCTTAATCTCTTTAAACCTTTTTGCCTTTGGCATTACAACTGAGCGGTCGGGTGGTTTTGCTGGTAGTAACTCAAGCGGCTTTACCTCCACACCGGTGGAATGCCTCATACTCAAAACTGCGCCTCTCTTTATGTTGAGTGAACTCATATATACCTGTGCCTGCCTGATGTGAGATTTATTAATTTTCGTTACACTTTTAATTTCTAATACATTCTCCTCTTTTCCAGTTGCCCATAATGGATTGATTATGAAGTCAACTGTTCCCGTGCCAATGCTGTACCCCTTGTAGAGTATTTCTAAATTTCTTTGTCGTTCATAGGGGATACCTCGAATGCGCATTTCATGGCTTAAAGCCTCTTCATATACTCCCTCCTTATAATCAACGGATGGCAGGGTTCTGAGGACCTCCTCTGCCGCCTCCACTACATCCTGGAGCCACCTTTCATTGTTTGCCATTATTACTCCTTGAATAAATAAGATGGCTAAAAAGTTTGAATTAGGAAATCAAATAGATCCCTGAGCCATTTATAATAATTTTCATCATCCAACAATTTTGGAGTGAAAGGTAATGCACCTACACCTCCTGAGTTGAGGGAATCTTCATCCACCGCTGGAATATCTTTTCCAACTTTTATCTCCTCTAAATACCGCTCTTTTTCTGAAAAGAGGGCAATTTTTGTGCCGGGATAAAGGGCAATAACCCACAAGGGTCGGGTTCCGCTCTTGCTTTTTAGAATCGCCTCTCTGTAGGTATGCATCTTATAGATATCCCCGAGCTTATATATCCCCCTTCTTTCTTCTTCTTTCTCCCCCTCCTTTTCGTCTGATTCTTTCTCCCACTCTTCAACAAAATCCACACGGTATTTGGCATCAAGGAGAATCAATGCTTTGTCTGTTTCTACCTTGAAATCGGGTTGCAGAGGCAACGAATAGGAAAACCATTCCGCGGAATTCTTATCGGAACCATGTTTAGGCTGAGACTTCACCTTCCCTCTGCCTACCATCTCTTCTAATTTTATGCCACACCAAATTTCGTATAGTTCAGGCATCCAGGTTATTGGAAATCTGAGATATCTTTCTAATTCTCCATCACAAATTTTTATCTTGCTTATCAGGTCTATATAATCAAAGAAGGTAGCAGAGTAGAATGGGTCTTTGAGGAGTTTTAAAGATGGAGGGGGGAGGTGTGTAATCCTTGAGACCTCCTTCATCCAATCAAGGTTAAGAAAGGGTGTTATATATCTTCTCCTATAATGGGAGACACTTTTAATGAGATTCTCTTTAAAATCTCGATCAACCCTGTTCTTATCATCGCTAAGCACCCTTTCTATACAAGTATTGATGGTATTCGTCAGAAATTCAAGGAAATATTTGACAAAACGGTTTGGTGGGGTATCATAGGATATCTGGCTAACTTCATCCATAAGTTCGGTAAATAGGTAATTATCACCTCTCAGCTTGAAGTGGTAAGAAGACCTTGCTTCACGCCTTAAATTTCCTGCAGTTATTGTTTCAATTATTAAATCCTCACCCAAAGATGAAATTTCGTAGGGGAGTCTTTTCACCTTCTCGGTTAAAAGCCTTTTATCGGGTGCATATGCCATTACTCTAAGTGTCTTTCCAAGCGGAACCC
>CBFGJQ010000162.1:0-3492 GCA_965649095.1 Caldifarciminota bacterium
AGCATCTCTTGAGATTCCGAAACAAGTTCGGAATGACATCTTGAATTAATGAACCAGAAGCACAAATAAAGGACTTTCTCAGCAATCTCACATTACCCCCTTGACATAGTAAAATATTTGGATATGATTAAACTATAGAAGATTTGAGAATAAGGGGGTCTAATGCGATTCGTTGGGCTAATCTTTGTGATAATAGTTATTGGCTTTCTAATTGGATTTATTACCCTCAACTCTGCCGAGCGGGTAAATATTGATATCTTCGGGCAGAAGATAAATGACCTCTCCCTTTCCCTGGTCTGTTTTTATGCATTTGCGGCGGGTATGGTCTTTGTCTTGGTCTTTGCCCTGGCGGACGAGATTGTCCTGAGGAATACGCTCAATAAAACAAAAAAAGAGAATATGAACTTAAAAAAGGAACTTGATGCCCTGCGCAACCTCCCCTTTGAGGAGGAGAAATGACATTCCTAACGATTGTTGTAATCGCCCTGGTGGCGATTATCTTATACCTCTATTTCCGTCCCCGTCGGGAAAGACCTATGGTAAACCTGCCCTATATTGAGGCACTCATTGCCGAACTTGAAGGGAATATTGACCAAGCGATAAGGAAATATAAAGAGGCACTGAATATTGATACAAATCTCATTGATGGATATATTCGCCTTGGTAATCTATATAAAAAGAAGAACGACATCGCAAGGGCGATAAAGATTCATCAGTCCCTTACGGTTCGTCCAACCCTGAAAAAGGATATGGAAAAGAGGATATACTATGCCCTTGCCCAGGACTATCTTGACTATAATCGCCCCAACCGGGCAGTCTCATTTTTAAAGGAGATACTCAATATTGATAAAAATGAAAAACTTGCCTTTGAAAAACTCCTCCATATTTACGAGGATTTGCAAAACTTTCAGGATTGCATATCGGTGACAGAAGAATATACCTTTGAAAGAGATAATGAAAAGAGGCGGTCTTATTACTATACCGCGCTGGCAAATTCAAAATTGAATGAAACCAGTGAAGACCGGGATGCCCTGGAGAAAGAGGCACTGGCATTATTAAAAAAGGCATTAAAGATTAAACCCGACTCTTTAGCTGCCCTTTATTCAATTGCTGAATTTTACCGAAACAGAGGCGAACTTAAAAAGGCAAGGGAATATTATCTGAAGATTGCCCAACTTCATCCCCGCTGGACATTCCTCATAATTGAAAATTTTGAAAAGGTCTCTTTTGAGACCGGGACCTTTGACGAAACTATTCCCCTTTATGAAAAGATATTCAAGGCCGACCCAAAAAATTTTATGGTTGGTTTTGCCCTTGCCAATCTCTATGAGAAGAAGAATGAACAGGAACTGGCGAAAGAAATTTACTACAAAATATCTGAAATTTATCCTAAGAACCCTCTGCCAAAACTCCATTTAGTCCAATTGCTGGGTGATACAAAATCGGTAAGAAAGGAGCTCAATGAGGTCATCAAACTTCTTGCCGAAAATAAATTTGTCTGCACCAATTGTGGTATGTTTATAAATAAATTTGCATTCCTATGTCCAAAGTGCCATTCAATAGAATCGTTTTTGCCTCACTTATAATCTTCACCGGCCTTCCGGCGCAGAACATTGAAGAGGCAATAAAATACTTTGATTCTTTTCAATTCAATAAGGCAAAGGCGATCTTCCTACAACTGACAAAGGATGAATCAAATCCCCGCATTGCCGAGGTGTATTACTACCTTGCCCGCCTTTCCGTTGACCCCGACTCCTCAATTATGTTTTACCGCAAAATCATAGATAAACATCCTCAATCACGCTATGCCGATGATGCCTATCTGGAGATTGCCAAGATCTGTATTGCCCGAAGTGACTACAAAAATAGTATTCTTGTTCTGGATGAATTGCTAAAAAACTATCCGGATACAGAATTAAAGGAAGAATCCCTCTTCTGGCTCGGCATTGCCCGGCTTGAATCCGGGAATGAATCTGAGGGTATTAAATTACTAAATGAACTGAAGGAAAAATATCCAAAGTCAATCTGGGCAGTCCGTGCCTCAACCGTTACCTCAGATACTCCCCCCCAATCGGTATATTATACAATTCAGGTTGGGTCTTATCGCAATCAGGAACTGGCAAAAAAGTGCGCCGAAGAGTTGAAGAAGAATGGATTTGAGGCAAAAATTGTTGAGGCATTTATAAAGGATGAGGTATTTTATCGCATCTGGGTAGGAAAGTTTGAAACAATTGACCAAGCCAAATTAATCCAGCAAAAACTTGACTCAATTGGCTATAAAGGAAATGTAGTAAAGGGATACTGATTTAATGCAGTATCTATGCACCTCACCCCACTCTTAGAGCAGTATCAGCAGATAAAAAATAGATATAAGGATACCCTCCTGTTATTTCGGGTTGGCGATTTCTATGAGTTCTATTATGAAGATGCAAAATTTGCCAGTTCCCTATTGGGAATTACGCTCACCGCCAAGACGATTGGTAAGGGGGTAAAAGTGCCCCTTGCCGGTATTCCCATTAAGGCAAGTGAGAACTACATTGCCCGTCTCGTAAAGAAGGGAATGAAGATAGCAATCTGTGAACAACTTGAGCCGGCGGAAAAGGGGAAGAAACTCGTCGCAAGGGATGTAATTGAAGTGATAACGCCGGGCACAACCTTCAGACCATCCCTGCTTGAAGAACATAAACCCTTGAATCTGGCAAGTTGCCTCCCGGATGGAAATAAAACAGGTATTGCCCTGTGTGACATAACTACCGGTGACTTCCATTGTGGGGAGATTGAAACCGGTGAACTCCCTGAATTCCTTACCCGAAAGGAGGTAAAGGAATTGGTCATTCCGGAAGGTGTGAATATCAAGACGGAAATACCACAATCAATCCTTGATGGATACCACTTCATATTTGAGATTGCCTATAAACATCTCATTGAGCATTTCAAACTGGTAGCGCTGGACGGCTTCGGAATTGAAGGATTGAAATTGGGAATCTCCTGTGCCGGTGCCCTCTTATATTACCTTAAGGAAAATCAGAAGTCCTCCCTTCCCCAGATTGATAAAATCCAGCTTCTAAGACCAAAGGATGTCTTGTATATTGACCAGGCAACAAGAAAGAATCTTGAACTGGTTGAAAATATAAGCGACAAACAGGAAACCAGGACTCTCTTCTGGGCAATGGATAACTGCCTGACCCCATCGGGTAAAAGGCAGTTGCGGCGGGAGATACTGGAGCCATTCCTTGATTGCGAAAAGATCAATCAGCGTCTTGATGGAGTTGAAGAATTAATGAAAAAAGAATTTTTGAGACAGGAATTGAGAAAATTACTAAAATCTATTAAGGATGTAGAACGAATGACAACCCGTCTGATGTGTCAGCGGATTATGCCCAGAGAATTGAATGCCTTGAAGGATTCATTGAAGGTATACCCGGTGATAAAAGGCATCATCGGTGAATGCGAAAGCAGAATACTTCAGGAAATAAAAAATGAAATCGGTGA
>CBFGJQ010000163.1:0-3483 GCA_965649095.1 Caldifarciminota bacterium
TGACGAGATAATGACTCTGATTTATTTACCCAGAGCAAAATTAAAAATTGTGCCGGTTTTATGAAATAAAATATTTAAAAAATACAAAAGTCGTGTTATGATTCGCTAAATGGATTATTATTGTTTATTTTAGCCAGTTGGTATTGGTCACGATTAAGGTCTCGCACTGGCGTTACATTTTTTCTATTTTGGTTAACTTTTTGTCTTACCCGCTTTGGCTGGGAGTTTTTGCGCGGCGATAAAGTGCGAGGGTTTGTTGGCTCTTTCTCTACGCCGCAGGTTTTGTGTTTCTTGCTTGCACCACCATTATTATTTGGATTTTGGTGGCTCTTGAAATCAAAAGATAATGATGAATAAACTAAAGGAGGTGTATGTGGAGCAAATTCAAAAAAAGATTATTAATTTGAGATTAAGAGCCGCTATCAATATGCTACTTCTCCTTTTTGTTGTGATGACAACGATTGCCGCTAAAAGTAGATGCGCACCATCGGCGGATATCGTGGTATACGTAGAGATTGATTATATGAATGGCTATAAAACAGACCAAAGCATAGCAAACCACTATTTAATTGAAAGCACGAAAAATGAAAGCGGAAAGAAAAAAGTAATTAAAGATGCATGGGATGAATATGGGATGCCTGTGACTGACAATTTGACTCAATCAGGATTCATATATATTGCTAATCAACATGACAATCTGTCTGAAAATAATAATTGGTGGATATATGTGCTTGGTGCAAAATATTTTAATACCTATGATATAGGATGGACAGATGATGAAGGTGATCCATCTTCTCCGTCTGATAATAACCATTCTGTTATTGCTCGCCAGAGAATAGAGGATATTTGGAATGAAGATGATGAAAAAGAAGCACTTCAGGCCACAGTGGCACACGAAATTTTACATCAATTTGGTTATGGTTGGGGCGACCATTGTTCGAACTCAGAATGTCTATTTTATTTTCAATTAGATCCCGAAAACCCCTCAACCTGGATGTGTGATTTTTGTATGAATAAGTTCAAAAATGGTGCACCATAAAGGAGGTAAAAAATGAAGAACTTTTTTTTCTTTTTATCTGTAATTCTGACAAACTGCGCTTTTTGCCAGGATAAGAGTATAAGCCGTGAATGGCGCAAGTGGCAGGAATCATTAAATTTAGCATACCCAGAAGAGGTGGATTTCAAGATTCAATTAGAAAAACCAATACTAATGGAAGGCGAGCCACTGCTTCTTAAGTGCTTTATTATCAATAAAACAGCAAAAAATATTACAGTCGTTCCACCTTACGATCGAATTACAGCATTAATGACATTCAAATTGGGATTTAATGTACTGACTGAACAGAATTCTGAATATAAATACCATATAGGCTTTCATGCTGACGGTATATCGCTACCAGGCGATGAAAAGGTAATAGGTCCTCATGATTCTCTGTATATCAATGCAATTCTCTGGCCCAATAATTTCTATGATTGGGACAAACGTCAGGAACGTGCTCAACGAAGACTCTTTCCACCCGGACAATACAAACTCTATGGACGTCTCTTTCTTGGTGTGAAATTCTATCCTAAACCCAGTCGCGATCTGATTATGGTTTCAGATACTATTTTATTCACCGTCAATGCAATTGCCCCAGATGAACAGAATTTACTTGTGACTATTGAACCTCTCATAAGCGCATTTTTTTACAAACTCGAGAATATATTGTTAATCAAAGATTCATTACGTCAAGTTATTTTGCCATCCCTTTTGCCTGTATTTGATGAGCTCAGAAGACGCAATTCAATTATGATCCCCCTCATTGATTTTGTTTCAATAAAGAGCAGCGCATTAATAGATACGAGTAATATTGATAGAATAATTGCTGACGCAAAACAATTCATTGTCGATCACCAGGGTTCAATATTGGCTGAGGAAATGGAATTTATGTTAGCCGAAATGTTATACCGGCAAGAAAAAAAGAGTGCAACATTTGTTAAGGAAGCCAACCGAATTATTGCCAAGTATCCAAAAAATATAAATATTTTTGTGTTAAAAGAATGGTTGGAACTTCCTTATCCACCCCAATTTTACAAAGGGAGATTTTTACATCAGTGAATTGGAGGAAAAATGATACGTAAAGCTTACATTTTATTATTTTGTTGCTTGATGTGGGTTGTTGAGGCAAAACTTGTGCCCGAACCATTTGTCACACAACCACATGACATACAGCGTTTAGGATGGCAAGAATGTGAGGAACATTGGGATTATAACCCCTTTTCTGAAATCTATGGTGTATCAGTGAGCGATGTCCGGACAATTTTAGATAAAGACCTTGCTGTTTTTACCGACCCAGCAGTGAGTAGAGTAGTATATTGTATAAGGAATGGCTCTCAGATTCAATGGTTAAAGACATTTCCAGATAGTTGGCCTGGTTATTCTCATTTCCGGCACCCAAGAGGGATATGTATTGATACTACTACCTATACGGGAAATCAGGATTTAACTTTCATCTATGTGGTTGATGGAGGCAATAATCGAATTGCACGACTCAAATACAACGCTGTAGATGAAATTATGACTTTGCATGATTATATAGAAGAAGGCGTATTTTATAAAGCACATGGCATTTCGTGTGCCACTGATTTCAACAATGGTGGTTCATATATGGTAGTCGGTGATGCAGGCAACGATCGAATTATAATTTATAGGATGTACACTGATGGGAGTTATTTACGAAAAAAAGTATATGGTAGTGAAGGTACAGGTATTGGTCAATTTAATTTTCCTCAAGGGGTTGTAATTATACAAATCCCGGGACAAGCCAGTAATTACTATATATATGTTGCCGATAAGTACAACCATCGGGTGGTATGTCTGCGGTATCACTCCGCAGACAATACGGTTGATTGGGTTAATGAGTATGCGGACCCAGAAGGAAAAGCATGGTTTTCAGGAATAACTACCAATCCTTCCTATTGTGTGTATGTAACTGATGAAAAGAACCACAAAATCTGGGTGTTCACGCCGGAACTTAATGAATTATTGTACACATACGGTGAGGACGCTCTGCCCTTTGGCACATTTGCATCACCATGCGAGATTTGCATTATTGGCGATGAGGTTTGCGTTACCGAAGATTGGAATGCAACGACCGGTATTCAATATTTCAAAATCATTCCTGAGATTAGGGAGTTTTATCCAGAGCCGCAGAATTTTGATGCTACTGAGGATTCGGTGAAGATTAACTTTAGGGTGGATGAGACCGCGCATTACCTGACGATGGAGGTAGCAGGAAAGAAGATTTTTGAAAACCAGTATTTTGTGCCGGGTCATTACTCAGTTTACTGGGACGGCCGGGATGCTAATGGCAAGGTGGTTTTGCCAGGCAACTATACGATAAGAATTTATTGTCAGGGACAGGTTATTGCAACCACAGGTGTCACGGTTAAAGGCACAATCAAAAGTGGCATCCTTGCCCAGAACGAGCACTGGACTGAGGC
>CBFGJQ010000164.1:0-3474 GCA_965649095.1 Caldifarciminota bacterium
ATTATTATGCGAAACAAGTTGCTACTCCTGCTTTAAATCCCTTTGAATCCCCCTTTTTTAAAGGGGGATATGGGGGGTTACTGATTCCCATCTTTTCCTATCCTTTCAATCGCTTGTTTTGCCGGTAGAAATTGGGGATTTATCTTTAATGCCTTCTCATACATTACTAAGGCACTATCCAATTTATTATCTTTCTCCGCAACCAGACCAAGATTGAAATAGGCTTCAGCAAAGGCCGGGTTTATTTCAACTGATTTCTTAAAATTCCTTATTGCCTTTTCTTTGTCACCCAGTTGTATATATACCACACCAAGGTTATTATATATCCCATCGTTGTTCGGGTCAAACTTTAACGCCTTCTTAAATTCTTTTAGTGCTCCCCTATAATCACCCAAAATATTCAGTGTCCTGCCTTTGCCCACATACGAGCCCGCTGCCCGAGTATTGTAGAATAATGATTTGTCATACATCTTCAGTGCCGGCGGGTAATCTTTTTGCGATAAATAGTAGTCGCCTTTAATCTGATAAATCTGATATTTTGGTGCACCATATTTTAAACCACGCTTTAACGCAATTTCCATTGCGGATTGATTCCCCTGCCGGGCATAAATCTGGGCGATTTTGAGATAAAATTCTGCCGGCTCAATATTATGTTCAATCCCCGTCTCATAGACCTGAATGCCTTTTTCAGCCTTCCCCTGCTGGGCATAAGCCCAGGATAATGAGATAATCGTCTGATAATCAGGTTTCTGTACCTTACTTAAATTTTCAACTGCCTTTTCAATTTCACCAAGATTTAAATAACACTGCCCGATGTTTTTAAGAATATTATTATCACCGGTCAACGAGTAGATTATTGAATATTCACTTAATGCTCGGGTATAATTGCCATTTAAGAGATTATCCCAGGCCGATAGTTTGCGACCCCGGATTTCAATTGCTTGTTTGTCTATTGGAATTATTGTTTTGAATGTGTCAGATTGCATAATTATTGAAGAACCAGCAAGAAAGGCAAAAACCAGAGGTAAGAAATTTGTAAAAACCTTACGGCTTAACTCCACGAATTCAAAATTATGTGCGATAAATCGCACCGCTACATTTTTCAGTAAAACAATCAGCAATACTGAAATTAGAAAAATTGGCGAAAGGGTAATTGAAAAGAATAGCAGCGCAAAGAGCAAAACTTCCCGCCCCATTAAATTAAATCCCCCTATATTCCCCTTTGCAAAAGGAGGAATTGAAGAGGGGATAAGGAAGATTATTGCGCTATTTGCAAAGTAAATAGTTATGATTGCCAGAATGATTGTTAAATAAAAGATTGGGCTATAAATAAAAAATTTATAATATGGTAAGATAAGAAAAATACCATAAGTAATTCCAAGACATAGAAAAATAATAATGAAAATTTCCGGATTGTTCGTCCCGCCCTTTCGACTAAAGGGCGGGATGCGGTCAATAAGACTGCAAGCAGTGTCATCCCTTATGGAAGGGTTGAAATTTATCAGTCTCTGATAAAGGTCTTTATCAATTTTTTTAAGAATAAAAAACCCGGCCAGAAAGATTGACAGACAGAAGATAACCGAATAATTCTGGCTGTCTATAGGTAATAGACCACCGGTAATGATGGTTCTGTAATTGAGAATATTCAGACCGAAAAGAGAGGGAATCTTTGCAATCGCATTGGGCAAGAGACCATGAATAAAGAAGATCAAATAAACAATAACTGCGGCAAGAATAGACTTCCAGAGATTTTTTGTTTTTATGAAGACATAACCGAATAGACCAAGCACAGCCAATAAAATCTCAATCCGTTGCCCCCAGGTGACCTGAAGTAAATCCCGGGAGAAATCAAAGAATTTATAGGCAACCGGATGCGCCTCAAGGCCAGTTAAATAAGTGAGTTTGTAACCGCTACCCCTGGAGATGATTATATCAATAAACGGCACAACAATAATAATACTAAAACCAATAACCAAAACCCTTGCGATTTTATTGCCCTCTTCTTTGGTAATGAGCATTAAAAATAATAAGAGCCAGACAAAGATTGAAAGATAAAATAGCGGATAATGGACAAAGAGCATATAGAATGAATTTGCAATCTCAGCGGTGAAACCAAAAATCTGCCTATCCTCAAACGCACTCTCAAAGATATTCCGAATAAAGATTATGCTGTAAAGGGCTAAAAACCAAAGATAAAAAGAATATTGCTGGTCTTCAATATCTTTGACCTTAGTGGCTAAATTCATAATTCAATTATAATGATTGCGTGGTTTCGTTCAAGGTCGGATTTATCCGACATATGTTTGATAGACCCGTCTTGAACGGAATCATATTTTTTCCGTCCGAATGGATTTGGACGCTACAGGACTTTTAACCATTTCTGGGCATAAGTAAACCCCGCTGGTCATATATTAAACCAACGGGGTTACGCCATCCACTATCCGAAATCTGCCATCCACTATTTACAGATAATCGCCTTCTTTATCTCGGTATAATCACCTGCCTTTAAGCGATAGAAATAGATACCCGTTGGCAATTCTTTAGTATTCCAATGGACTTGATATTGACCCGGTTCTTGAACCTTATCTACCAGTGTCGTAATATGCCTGCCGGTAACATCAAAGATTTCTAATTGGACATTCGTGGCTACAGGCAAAGTATATTCAATTACTGTCCGTGATTGCACTGGATTGGGGTGATTCTGGTTCAATGCAAAAGCATCAGGTAGATTCGTCATTTTTTGTTCTTTAATACCTACCCCCCTCGTGATCCTTATTTCATAGGTTCCGCTATAACCACCAGAGCTTTGCCAATTACTCCAGACAAGGAAACCATAGTAATCGTTGGCATCGATATAATATGTAAAGGTCTCATCTCCACCTGAACCTAAGTTATCAGCATATACATTTGGGGTACCCATATAGAATTCAGCACCACTCGATTTATACAGTGCAATGCCAAAGTCCACTGTTCCTGAGAGAATGTCGCAAGTGAAAGTATAGTTGTATCCAGATTCACAATAGACATCCCAAATTTCTACGACATCGCCATCAGGCCAGTCAAAAGGTCCGTTAACTCCCAATGTTAATACATCATCGCCATTTTCGTATTCAACTATTCCAGGCGCCCGGCTTTCTTTTGCACCCCAGCCAGAACCGCTCTGATAAAGTTTAATACCATCCCAACCAAGCGGTGTGTGATTATAATCTACTGCCACATAATCGATAAGTCGACCAGAAGAAATCTCGGCCCGATAATTTTCACTACTCAGAAGGGTATCGGCAAAGATTTTACCAACCCAGTCTGTCCCAGTAGTATCAGTCGGTCTAATTCCCACTATTGCCCAGCGCCCGACGGTCTGATTAAACTTGCAGATAGTATCCTGAGAAATAGTGTATTGCACATCTTCCAAGAGTTCAAGCATAGGAACCCGATTAACATTGATAGAGAAGTTACCGGAATTGGTATTATTTG
>CBFGJQ010000165.1:0-3448 GCA_965649095.1 Caldifarciminota bacterium
AATATAGAGTTGGCAATTCCTATCAATTCAAAATCCTGCCGATAGAGGAATCAATTAGACTCTATCGGCAGGACTCACTGCAATATATAGGAGAGAAGAATTATAAAAGGATGGTGGAGGCATTAAAGGAGACCATTGACCATATAAATAATCCAGAGATTGATTTTGTTCGCGTGACGCCTTTCTAATTTTGTGCATAATAGAGGGTAGGAGCTCTCTCTTTTTCTTATACAATCTATGATAACATCCCATTTGACCGAAAGATTGAAAAGTGTAATCATTTAGTTTTTCCCAAAAAAGGGAGCGTCCAGATTTATCGGGACGAGTAAAAATTTCTCGTCCAACTGAAGTTGGACGCTACAGATGTTTCAGCATATCCTTTTGACCCTCGTCTCTTTAAGAACCAGATATCTTTCTTCGGTCTGTTTAAGGAAATTTTCTAATTGGATATGGTCACCCTTCATTATTGAATCAAGGTCTCTATTCTTCTCACTTTCATCTTTATTATAGCGCAGACACTCAATCCCTCTACCATCCCGGCAGATAAAAAATCTCTTTCTGCCCTTTTCCCTCCAGACCGGGGTTATGACCGGGATGATATCCGGTTTTATCTCTAAATCCTTTGCCACAATCAAATAGGAGAATTTTAAATACTTCAGATTCCTGAATAGTTTACGGTTGAGGAGTTCAAGGTATTTTGGCACAACCCACCTGATTGAATGATAGCACCACTCGTCCTTCCTTTTCAATAAAGGGCAGATTTTATTGTGATTACAGGGCAGTAATAAGCCTTCAGTCTTCAATTTAGATTTTATCTCCATCAAAAGGCGAGAGTTTATCTTCAGGGCGGGTTCAACAACTATTAGAATTCCCGAACTGCACAGACTTGAAAGGGCAGATTTAATAAATCTTAATTTGTCGCCTTGAATCTCACCAAGGATGTTTGATAAAATGATAATCGTAAACTGGTCTTTGTATCTCCTGAAGAATCCTTTATCAATACTGTAAACAAGACCATCTGCATTGATACCCAGCGTCTGAGTAAATATTCTATACCTATCTATCATTAAGGGAGAAATATCAACACCAGTAAATCTTATATCCTTTTTCTGAGGTAAAGATATAAAGAGGCCGACTGTCCCTGCCCCTTCACCACATCCTGCATCAAGGACATTGAGACACTTACGATAAAACAACTCTTTATATATTACCTTCAATCTTTCTATTATCCATTCCACCTTTATGATATTCGTCGGAAAATTGAAGGCAAGATGGGCATCAGGAAAGCCATCCTCAGCAAACTTCCGCTCTTTAAATCTTTGTGCCAGTAATACCATCTCCCTTCTCAAACTGTCAATTCTATTTTGATCCATATTCTCAAGCCCCAGTCCCTTTAGTATCAAATCTTCTACTCGCTCCGGAAGCTGGAGGATTGGTTCAGCCATTAGTCCCCGGCCGTCTGGCAGAATTCAAATAGTGTTCTAACACCAAAGCCGGTTGCCCCCTTTGGTTGATAGAAGCTTTCTTTTTCAGCGAACTCTTTGCCGGCAATATCAATGTGTACCCATTTAGCCCTTGCTACAAATGACTTTAAGAACATCCCGGCGGTTATCGGTGATGCCAATCGACCGGCGGAGTTTTTTATATCGGCAATATCGCTTTTTAACTTCTCTTCATACTCTTCAAAGAGTGGCAACTGCCACATCCTCTCTCCGGTCCTTTTTGAAACCTCTAATAATTTATCTATCAATCCCTGGTCGTTGCCCATTACGGCGGCGGTAACATCACCAAAGGCAATGGCACAGCCACCAGTGAGGGTTGCAATATCGCAGATTATCTCTGCCTTCTCCTTCTCTGCATAGCAGAGGGCATCGGCAAGGGTCATCCTTCCTTCCGCATCGGTAGAGATGATTTCAATTGTCCTTCTATTCATTGCCCGGACTACATCACCGGGTCTTGATGCCTTTCCTGATGGCATATTCTCAACCGCGGGGATAATCGTTAATAGGTTAACTCTTGCCTCCGAGCGGGCAAGGGCAAGGGTCGTTGCAAATACTACACCACCCCCGGTCATATCACCCTTCATTGCCCCCATCCCTTCCGCAGATTTTAATGAGATTCCCCCCGCATCAAAGGTAAGGGTCTTACCAATGAGGGCGATGAGCGGTCCCTGGCTATTTTTATAGCGTAATGTAATAAACCTTGGTTCGTTCTCACTACCCTGACCAACTGATAAGAGTGCACCCATCTGTAACTTTTCAATCTCTTTTTTATCCATAACAGTAATAGTTATCTTCTCGGTTAATCCCAATTTAGCTATGAGCTGGTGCATTCTCTCTTCAAACTTCTGGGGTGTCAGGTTGTTTGCTGGTTCATTCGTAAGATCGCGGGCAATATTCTGTGACTCGGCAAGGATGCTGCCGAGATTAACACCCTTTTCTATCATCTTGATTTTATTCCTGTCTATTTCTACAATCGCAAACTCTTCAATTCCTTCTTCTTTAGACATCTTATAGGCATTAAATTCATAAAGTCCGAGGATTGTTCCTTCGGTAAGTGCCTGACTGGCAACCTCCGGATTGATGCCACCGATTCCTGCCCCATGAAGGATTGTTCCGACCCTCTTTGCTTTTGCCCTCTTTGCCGCCATTGCTGCCGAACCGCTCGCCCTTCTGATCTCTTCCCTACCGAAGTTTTCACTCTTGCCAAGCCCCACCACCATCACCTTCTTTGCCTTAATCTTTCCAAAGGTGGGGAATAGAAATGTCTCTCCGAGTTTGCCGGTTATGTCTCCACTTTTGATCATTGTTGAGATTGCGCTATCAAGTGCCTTATCTACCGCCCCGGTAGCACCACCGGGTACCTGAACCCCCTCAAAGAGGTTGACAATCAAAATCTCGCCGGTATAATCTAAGATTGATTGAGTGAGTATCTTTATCTTCATTCTTCTCCTTTATTAGAGATTATACACCAGTTTAGTGAAAAAACAAGGGGCATTACTTTTTATATCTTTAATTCTCTATACCGCTCAAGGGCAAGTTCGTATTTGGCAAGGATTTCATCCCTCTTTTCAGTTGCAAAGTTATCATATATATTCTTGAAGACTTCACCCCTGAATAGAGAGATTGCCCTCTGATACTCCTTCCCGGCAAGTCTTGTGTCTCCAAGCCTCCTCATTGCCTCAGCCTGGGCAATGCTCCTTTCAAACTCATCCCAGTCAGTTAAAAAGATACACTTACAGACCAGATAATTACCCTTCATATATAGCATATTGGCAGGAATATGGAGCTTCTTTTTCAAATACCAGAGGAGATGAGAGAGGCTACGAGCGGGGGTTTTCCCTTTTTGCCAGAACTTTTCATAAATAAGGTTCAAAGGGATGTGGTTTTTCTTCTGTATGGCAAGGAAGATGATAAAAGATGTCTCTCTGGGAGTTAGTTTGGGATTT
>CBFGJQ010000166.1:0-12719 GCA_965649095.1 Caldifarciminota bacterium
ATGTCAATGGGTGGTGCAGAGCCGATTAGGAAAAGTTTATTTTGGGGGTTTCAGGGGAACTCCCCTGATGTATCTTGTTGACAAAGGAGCATCCTTGCCCCATAATAATCTTCAGGAAGAGAAAGGCTTAATTATAAATCTCTTTGTTACGGGCAAATGTAATGCCCGCTGTCAGGAATGTATCAAGCAAAAGATTACCTATAACCCTGGTTTACAAATAGAAGAATTGGAAATTAATATAGAACGCGATTTAATTATTATAAATAAAATACTTGAAGAGAATAAAGAGCTGCCTGTAACAATCTGTTTTTATGGCGGAGAACCATTGCTGGAACCACATCGTTTTGTGCCCATAATTGAACATTTGCAAAAAAGTAAAGATAATGGTAGAATCAAATTTATGATTTATACAAATGGTGAATTCCTTAACCAATTTTTTAATGATTATCCCAGGGTCGCAAAAAATATATGGATTTATGCCGTATCAATTGATGGAGATGAAGAACAGCATAACCGGGTAAGATGGGGAACAGACCTCAAACGAATCAGAGAAAATCTTAGATTTATGAAAGAAATTTATTGCGGGAATATTCTGATGTGGTCAACATTGCGGGAAGAGCAATCATTACTCAAATGTTATAATGAATTCATCAGTCTGTATAAAAAAGGGCTTGTCAACCATTTCTTCTGGCACTGGATTGAAACCCAAGATGATTTTCAAAATTTTTCTGAATATTTTATAAATTACATAAATGACTTCAAAATAATAGTTGATGATTATATAAAACATTTGAATGATGGAGTTCTGCTACCAATTGCCCACCTCAATGAATTGATTATATATCTAATTACCGGGAAGCAAAGAAATCATACTGCCTGTGGGGCAGAATTAGAGACAAATTATGACCTTGTGGGTGGGGAGATACTTGCCTGTGTCGATTTGCCATTTGAGATCGGGAAAAAATTGAAACAAAACCCGGATGAACTTTTGTCCTTTAAAAATTTGCTTGATTGTTATAATTGTAAGATTCATTTTTATTGTGGTGGCAGATGCCCAATACAAATCCTCTATGGGACAAAATTGAGGACAAAACAATATTGTGATTTATTAAAAGCCCATGTCCAGATTGTAAAAGAAAGGCTACCAGCGATAAAAAGAATGCTTATTGATAAAGATATAAAACTCCAGGAGATTTATGACCGTTCAGCATTTATCGCCCGCTATACGGATGTGACACCGTAGGCTTACATCACCGCCCAGGTGCGGTCAATCCCAAAGGGAAGGTCTGTAAAGTTATCGCCTTGACTTACTTTAATTTCTGGTTATAATAGGAATTGATGAAGGTAATTCTGGAGGAAGGTGATATAAAAAGGATATTAACAAGAATTGCCCATGAGATTATTGAGCGTAATAAGGGGACAAAAGACCTGGCGCTCATCGGCATAAAAAGGCGCGGTGATATCCTCGCCCACAGGATTTCCCGGCGGATAAAAGAATCTGAAGGGAAGGAGGTACCTATTGGAGCCCTTGATATTACCCTCTATCGCGATGACCTGCAACTCGTTGCGGAGGCACCAATCGTTGAGGGGACCGATATCCCTTTTGATGTTAACAATAAGCTAATTGTGCTTGTTGATGATGTCTTATATACCGGCAGGACAATCAGGGCGGCGATTGAAGAGATCCTTGACTTTGGAAGACCGAGGATGATTCAACTGGCAGTCTTGATTGACCGTGGACATCGGGAGCTACCTATTCAGGCTGATTATACAGGAAAGAAGATTATTACTGCCCCCAATGAGATTGTTGATGTCCATATCAAAGAGCTGGATGGGAGTGATTTGGTGTTTATCCACCGAATCTTCAGGAAGAGAAAGATAAGAATAAAAAGGGGACGGATAAAACTTTCCAGTTCTTCCGGGACAAAGGTTGAACAATTGACAATAAGGGCGGAACGATGACCCAAAAGAAGGACCTTATCGGGATTGAAGGACTAACGAATCAGGAGATAATAAACTACCTTGATACCGCAGAAAAGTTTATTGAGGTTCTCTCCCGACCCATCCCGATTATCCCGGCATTGAGAGGGAAGACAATCCTTACCCTCTTCTTTGAACCTTCCACCCGGACCCAGATTTCATTCGCTATCGCTGCCAGGCGTCTATCCGCCGATGTTATCAATTTTTCCACTGCTACATCAAGTGTCAAGAAAGGGGAAACACTCCTTGATACAGCCAGGAATATTGAGGCGATGAAGGTTGATGGAGTTGTTGTCCGGCACTGGGCATCGGGTGCGGCACGATTCCTTGCTGAACACCTGAATGCCTTTGTAATCAACGCCGGTGATGGAAGTCATGAACATCCAACCCAGGCACTACTTGATATTATGACAATCCGTCAACACTTCGGGAGTATCAGGGGACTTAATGTCCTAATCGTTGGTGACATTACCCATTCCCGAGTTGCCCGCTCTAATATCTTCGGTTTGAAAAAATTAGGGGCAAATGTTGCGATATGTGCGCCTCCCACTCTCCTTCCCTTTGATATAGAAAGACTGGATGTTAAGGTCTACTACAATCTTGATGAGATAATTGGTGAATTTGATGTAGTAATGGCATTACGAATTCAACTGGAAAGGCAGGAGTTGGGATTATTCCCTTCCCTTCGTGAATATCGGAATCTATACGGACTTACAAAGGAAAGAATGGAAAGACTCAGTCCAAGATGTATAATTATGCATCCCGGTCCTACCAATCGCGGTATTGAGATTGACCCTGAAGTTGCCGATAGTGAAAGGTCCGTTATCTTAAAGCAGGTGAAGAATGGGGTGGCAATGAGGATGGCAATCTTATTCATCCATGCTGGGGGCAAGATTGAATAGAATTTTGATAAAAAACGGCCGCCTTGTTGACCCAAAGACAAGGACCGACCGGATAACCGATATTTTAATTGTTGATGATAAGATAAATAGAATTGAAAGGGATATCAGAGTTGAGGGGGCAAAGGTTATTGATGCGGAAGGTATGATTGTAGCGCCCGGGCTTATTGACCTCCACTCCCATCTTCGCGACCCCGGAAGGCCTGATGAAGAAACAATTGAAACTGGCTCAAAGGCAGCAATTGCCGGTGGATTTACTACAATATGCTGTATGCCCAATACTGACCCGCCAATTGATAATGAAGGGATTGTTCAGTATATCTACAGAGAGGCAGCGCGGGTTAACCTCTGCCGGGTCTTCCCTATCGGTGCGATTACCAAAAAGAGAGAGGGCAAGGAAATTACCGAATTCGGTGAGTTGATTAAGGCCGGGGTAAAGGGTTTCTCCGATGATGGGAATACCGTTAATAATCCAAAGGTCTTGAGGAATGCCCTGGAATATTCAAAAATCTTTGATACTACAATATTTGAACATGCCCTTGATGAAGACTTAAGCAGAGATGGATTGGTCAACGAGGGTATTACCGCAACCCGTCTTGGCCTTGCCGGCTCACCTGATATTGCCGAAGAGATAATTGTTGCTCGGGATTTGATCTTAGCCCGATTTACGAAGGCACGGATTCATTTCTGTCATATTTCAACCGGGGGGGCTGTAGAATTAATAAGAAGGGCGAAGAGGGATGGGATAAATGTTACCTGTGAGACCTGCCCTCACTATTTCGCCTTCAATGATACAGTCCTTGAAAGTTATGATACAAACTTCAAGGTAAATCCACCAATAAGAGGTGAAGAGGACCGGAGGGCAATAATTGAGGGCCTTCGGGATGGAACGATTGACTGTATAACAACCGACCATGCACCACATTGTAAGGCAGAAAAGGAATTGGAATTTGTCTCCGCGCCATTCGGGATGATTGGACTCCAGACCGCCCTCTCCCTTACGATTATGCATTTGGTAAATATTGAGAAGTTCTCCTGGTCATCCGTGCTGGAAAAGTTTACTATCAATCCGGCAAAAATTATTAAAGAAGACCTCGGGATAATTAAACCCGGGGCGGTTGCGGACATAGTAATAATAAATCCTCAGATAACCTATCGCCTTACCGAAAAGGATATAAAGTCAAAATCCCTGAATACACCCCTTTTGAACCAGCAACTTACCGGCCGGGCTGAGTATGTAATTGTGAATGGAGTTTTGAGATATCAACCAGAATAGCAATTTTATGGAATCGGCGCCGATTGAATTTACTCAACCACCCCTTTTCGTTCCTGTAACTCTTTCTTTTTAGCGATTATTCCAATGGTAAGGGTAGAGGAGAGGAGAAGTCTCTTCTTTCTCATTTTCTCCTGTAAAGAGTAAAATTTCTTCGTGATACCACCAAGATATTCTGGATACATTGGTAGATTGAGATTTATCCGGGCAAGAACCTGACGTAGGATCTTATAGAATATTCCTGGCCTTGACCAATCCCCATAGAAGTGGATTGGTTCAAAGTTATGCCTTTTCAATAATCGTGCCAGAGAATTTATGGTGAATTGCCTTTCCCATCCCCCAAACCAAACTCCAAATAACATCAAAATGTGTTTTATGATGGTATAGATGTGAAATGTCTGGGGGACATCCACCAGCAGAATGCCGTTATCCTTCAAAATCCGATGATTTTCTCTCAGCAATGGGTCGGGTGAGGGGAAGTGTTCAAGGAGCCCCTGATGGAAGATGATATCAAAGGACTTTTCTTTAAAGGGTGTATTCTGTGCATCGGCCATTATTAAACTCACTCTTTGCCCTTTTTGATTTTTCTTTAAATAATCATTAATCAAACTCAGGCTCTCCCTTGAGTAATCAAGGAGATAGACATCCGCACCCTCTTGACTCAATCTGATTCCATCCCGGCCGGTGCCGGCCCCAGCTTCAAGAATCCTTCTATTAGAAACTTTTGTGATTTTTTTTAATTCTTCAATAATATCAGTTACTGGGGGATAGATCTCCTCAATTCTTCGCCCCGCCCAGAATCTGTCCCAAACATCTCTTTTCATTAATGAATTATACCCTTCCCGGACCTTTGGTCAATATCCTTATTCTTGACAGAAGGGTATTTTTGATTATAATTACCCTACAATACTTGAGGTGATAGGAATTTTTCAAGTTCCCATTACCTGATGATTCAGACCGATTAAATAAATTATGCGATGAAATAAAGAAGGTCGGCGAAGCTATTGGAGGGACACCCCTGGTGGTGTCATAAATCCCCCCTTGTGTAAAGGGGGATTTATGGGGTTTTCAAGGGGAGACTCCTCTTATGGATGTTCTTGTATAGGAATTTGAAAAATTCCTATACAAGAATAAGGAAGGGCGAAGGTTGGAGTTTCCAGGAAACTCCCTGGTAGTATCTTCTGGCGGTGATAGATTATCCTTTCAGGAGGTTTTAATGGACTATAAAAAATTGGAGAATATTCTTTTGTGCGTTATTCTAATCTTTGCGGGAGGTGTCTATCTGTATACTGTTGCGCCAACCCTTTCCTTCTGGGATTGTGGTGAATTCATTGCCTCGGCATATACCCTTGCGATTCCCCATCCACCCGGCACGCCCCTTTATGTATTCTTTGGCCGGGTCTGGCTTATAATCATTGGAATCTTCGCTACAATTTTACCGATTTCAAAAGAGATTGCCTGGCATATGAATCTCTTGGGTGTCACATTCACCCTGCTTACAGTATTTCTCGTCTATCGCCTCCTTTTAAGAATCTTTAAACTCTGGTCAAAGGGGAATGACCAACTTACCAAGCTTCTCGTTGCCTTTGGGACCTCACTGATGATTGCCTTCTTCTATACCATCTGGGAGAATGCGGTGGAGACCGAAGTCTATGCGGCAGCAAGTTTTGTCTTTGTCCTGATAAACTATCTTGTCATCTTGTGGTATGAAAGTGTGAAGAATGGAACTCCCCGAAATTCGCTTCTCCTTCTCTCCTTCTATCTCATCTTCCTCTCCACCGGTGTTCACCTGACGCCCTTTTTAATCTTCATCCCGATTTATGTCTTTATATTTGTGGTAGAGCGCCGTTATCTAAGGGACATCCTCTTTTTGCTACTGGGACTATTCCAGTTAATATTCTTCCCCTTACTATTTATTCTCCCCGAAAATCTCTATACACCAGGGCTTATCCTTTTGGGTTCGATTCTACTGGCTGGAATTATCCTGCCCATCAATGATCCGAAAAAATATCGGAGCTGGCGCTTCTTCTGGGTTGGAATTCTGGCAATAATTGTCGGGATTTCAACTGAGTTATATCTGCCCCTTCGCTCAAGGAAGTTGACCGAACTTTATAAAGATAAAAATACCCCCGCCCGCTATCTCAAGGGTGAGAATATTGCCCCGCGGATAAATGAATGTGAGCCCGGTGAGAGTTTTGAGGCATTTGATGGTGTCTTGCATCGGAGTCAGTATGGTCCACAGTATCTCCTGCCGCGCAAGACCCAGGAGCAGACTGGTTATAGTGTAATAGAGGGTTATTTCTGGCAGTTTGTATTATTTATCCGTTATCTCTCCTGGCAGGTTGCACCCGAGGATATTCCCCGTCTTTTGCGCGCCCTGATTTTGACAGTATTTTATGGGATGGGGATATGGGGGATGGTTGAGTTATTCAAGAGGGAGAAGAGGATATTTATCTTCACAATAGTGATTATGTTTATGCTCACATTTGCAATGGTTGGTTATTTGAATCTGAAATTCTCGCCCAGCGATTCAAATCCCAGGCATCAGGAGCGCGAGGTGAGGGAGCGTGACTACTTCTTTCATACCTCGGATTTATACTTTGGCCTCTTTGTTGGTATGGGTTTTTATGGTTTTTTAGAATGGTTGAAAAGAGAGACAAAGAATAAAAAGATTGCCCAGCTTGGTGCCTACAGTGGCATTGTAGCATTCGGGATTATCCCATTCTTTACCAACCTCAATTTAAACAATCGCTATGGCAACTTCATTCCTAAGGATTATGGTTATAATATGCTCATCTCCTGTGATGAGGGAGGTGTGGTCTTTACCAATGGTGATAATGATACCTTCCCTTTGTGGTTTGTGCAGGAGGTCTTGGGGGTTCGGCGTGATGTGATTGTCGCAAATCTTTCGCTCATTAATACTGACTGGTATATAAGGCAACTTAAATACTGGGGGGCACCGATAAATTTCAGTGAGTGGGTGATAAAGCGGTTAAGGCCCCAGATGACCCCCGACCGCAGGATAATATATGTCAAGGATATAATGATTCGCCATATCATTGCCGTCAATGCCGGTATTGAATTAAAAGAGCAAGACTATTTTATTACCCAGGAGGAGTTTGCTGCGAAATACCTGAAGGGTTATAAGGGTAAAAGGCCGATCTATTTTGCCTCAACGGTCTCACAGGAGAATTATAAGGGATTTGAGCCCTATCTGCGGCTTGAGGGGTTGGTCTATCGGGTGGTTGGTGATAGTATTGCCCCGCCAAACAATATTGACATAGCGCGAACCAGGGATTTCTTCTACCGTGATTATCGTTATAGCGGTGTCTTTGAGCCCGAAAAACAGGGACAACTTGCTACGCTTCTTGATGACTTTGAAAAGAGAAAAAGAGAAGGTGAATTTTATGACTTTAAGGTTGTAAAAGATGAAAATACCGAGCGGTTATATAGCAACTATGCCGCCGGTCTATTCCAACTCGGACTTGCCCTCCAGAATCTTGGGGATATTGAAGGAACTATTAAGGCCTGGCGATTTGCAATGCTCTTTGAACCGCCCCAGTCCTTTCCATTTCTATATAATATCGGGCTCCTTTATGCCCAGGTTGGAATGTTAGATTCGGCTGAGAAGTACTTCTCAAAGATTGAGACAAAAGACCCTCAGGTTCTTTTGAGATTGGGTATGGTCTATCGCTCATTAGGAAGGTATGAAAAGGCAATTGAATATTTCCAGAGGTTAATAACCCAAAATCCGCGCGGTCCGCAAGGGTATATGGGGCTTTTATCTACATACCTTGACCGGGGCGATACTACAAATGCGAAGAGAATCTTAGAGGACTGGGTAAGAATGAACCCGTATGATACAAGCGCATTGAATATTTTAAAAGAGATCAGCGGAAAATGAAGGCGATTGTCTTATATTCGGGGGGGCTTGATTCAACCCTTGCCCTTGAACTCATAAAAGAGCAGGGGGCGGAGGTCTTCCCCCTTTTTATCTACCACCAATTTCTACCCGAATCCCAGCCACCCAAAATTCAAAATCTCAAGACCATTGATGTCACTGAAGAGATGATTGAAATTGTAAGGAGTCCCCATTACGGCTACGGCAAAAATCTCAATCCCTGTATAGACTGTCGGATATTGATGCTTAAGAAGGCAAAGGAATATTTAAAAGAAATGAAGGCAGATTTTGTGGTGACCGGAGAGGTCCTTGACCAACGACCGCTGTCTCAGAGAAGGGAAATCCTATTCTTGATCGAAAAGAAGGCAGGGCTTGAAGGGCAGGTTGTGCGACCATTGAGTGGGGGGCTATTACCACCAACCATTCCGGAAGAGGAGGGATTGATAGATAGAGAAAAATTGTTAAGACTCAGGGGACGGTCAAGGAGAATTGAACTTACGATGGCAAAGGAGAAGAATATAAAAGAATTCTTCTCCCCGGGTGGAGGTTGCCTCCTTACCGATACTGGATTTGCCCGCAAATTGGCTGACCTGATGCGATATGAAGGTGAAATTAAACCTGAGGATATTCGCCTCTTGAAATTGGGCCGCCACTTCCGACTCGCACCCGATGCCCGCTTGATTGTAGGGAGAGAGGAAGAGGAAAACAAAAAATTGGAGAAACTTCTCAATTCAAGGGCTATCTTCCTTTATGTGCCAAATACCGGCAGTCCCAATGCCTTACTCTTGGGTAATAAGGAGCTATTAAAGACCGCTGCCCGGATAATAGCCCGTTACAGCGATAAAAGGGAAGAGGCGGTTGTTGAGGTATGCTACAAGGAGAAGAATAAGATAAATAAGGTCAAGGTGCAACCCTGTAGTGATGAAGAACTTAATAAGTGGAGGATTACCCAATAAATAATCTGGGATAGAAATGGAGAGACTCTGGGCACCCTGGCGTGGGGAGTATATCCGCAGTTCCTCAAAGGGATGTTTCCTCTGTGCGGCATTGAGGGAAAGGGATGCGGAGCGGGTCTTTGTCTTGGAGCGCAACGCAAGGGCATTCACCATTATGAACCGCTATCCATATAACAATGGACATCTACTGGTTGCACCAATCAGACACATCGGTTCAATTGAAGAACTGGATGACGATGAGGTGCTTGATATGCATCGGTTAATTTTAAGGGCGATAAAGGCAATGGGGATTGTAATCAAGCCCAGCGGTTATAATATCGGAATTAATCAGGGTTCGGTTGCCGGGGCAGGATTGGTTGACCATATCCATATCCATCTTGTTCCGCGCTGGCCGGGTGATACAAATTTTATGCCCATCATCAGTGAGACAAAGGTTGTCTCGGAAGGACTCAAAGAGACCTATAACAAGATCAAAAAGGGACTGCAGGAACTTTAATTGATCATCTTTGGGCTTGGTAACCCCGGATTAGAATATCGCTGGACAAGACACAATGCTGGATTTTTGTTTCTTGATTATCTGGCAAAAAGGTATAGTAAGAGATTTCGCAGAGTCGGAGAATATGCACACACAATGATAGAGATTAAAGAGAAGAAGATAAAACTTATAAAACCACTCTTGTTTATGAACCGCTCCGGCGTAGTGGTCTCTCATATTATTAATAATTGTCCAGATGAATTTTTGGTCGTCCTTGATGATATCAATCTCCCCCTCGGTAGAATGAGGCTTCGGGCAAAAGGGAGCGATGGCGGGCATCTTGGTTTAAGGTCAATCATTGAAGCCTTAAATACCGAAGACTTCCCAAGATTACGAATTGGTATAGCGACCCAGGATGTTGTTGAGAAGAGGGTTGACCCGGCAGATTTTGTCTTGAGTCCATTTTCAAAGACCGAGCGCAAAATCGTAGAAAGGGTGATTGAGAAGGGAATAGAAGGGATTGGGATATATCTAACCCAGGGGATTGAAAAGGCACAAAATTTTATTAATTCAGGGAGAAAGAATTTTTAACGGAAATAAATCCCCTGCTCCTACTTTTGGAGTAGCGACTTTAGTCGCGTGGGGCTCAGTAAGATTATTTTTGATTTAAGAAGCACTTCACTCAAGATTTCTCATTAATCCTTCTGGTGAGGCAAATGGGGGCTAAATTGGCCTCGGGTAGGTTTTGTAGTAGTGCGATTTATCGCACATAAAAAACCTAGCCCGAGGGGGAATTAATGCCCCATGTTTGCTTTACTTGCTTTTTACCAGAAGGAGCCAAAAAAGATAGATATACAAACCAACCCTGGCTCACACCAACTGAAATAACACAGACTATGAATATAACTTCCCTGATTCTGGACTTTTAATCTGGCATGCAACACAGACAACTACTACTATTGGTTGGTCTGATACCCGGCGTGAGCGCCCAATAGGTAGACATCTATATACCGCGCATCCAAATGGTGTCTGACCGCCGATTGGTGACCCATTGTGGCGTGGCTATGGCACCGCAGGTGACGATTACAAGCTGGCTTTCACGCAGGTATTTAGTGACAATCTGGTGTGAGAATGATGGTATATTATATGAAGTAAGGTTATATTGTTTATGGTCCAGGTAATAGGAATTTCAAAAATTCCTATTACCTGATAATGAAATTTTTCATTATAATAAAGAAAAGGGACAAGATATTCAGGAAAGGCGATGTGAAGAAGGCTTCTGCTCCAAGAGCAAATTTGCGGTATAACGGGGGTTTTCAGGGGGTATCCCCCTGAATATCTTGCGAAGATTACAAAACCGTGGATTATGATTCTACAAAACTCATCTATCGGGTCACTGGCTTTAATAAAGACTACAAATACACAATCAAATTTGTCCTGTATCATGAGTTTAATAATAAGCAGAAATTGAAGATAAGAATTGACAATGGTTGGACAAGGTAAAATCATTCATAAATGGCAATCTTGAGCAGGGATGTTACAGATTAAACTGGAATGGAACCGATGATACAGGTAGAAGGTTAAGTAGAGGGGTTTACTTTATCCGGCTGGATAATCAGACAGAGGCGATTACCAAAAAGTTGATAATCTTGAGAGAAAAAAACAACCTGCTATACGGGCATCAAAGACCAAGGTATCTATTCGGAGTGGCTGGGCTGCCTAATCTTCATATTAATCATTTAGTGATTAAGTGGAGACAGAGGCCTACCCAGTCATTCTATTTCTCGCCAGACAAGCAGCATAATCAATCTTCTCACGCAACATATAATAGACAAAGGTCGCAATCTCGCGCGCCAAAGCCACCTTTGCGATAGCCTTGCCTTTTCTTCTTAATATGCGCTGATAATAAGATAATAATTTCGGATCAGTAGCACGCGCCCGCAGGGCTGCGGTAGCCACTTCCAGATAAGCACCCTTTAAATACATATTCGCTTGCTTACAAAGGTGCCCATTTCGGTATTTATCTGCAGAACCTTTGTTCATCACCAAGATGAATTTGCGAAGAATTCTTATGCAAATCAATGCTGCAATAATTCATAGACACCCCTTTCATGTTGAATTGACAGACCTTTTATATTATATCTTCGTAAGGGGGAGTGGAACTTTAAGCCTTATTTACCCTTTTTATCCCTTTTGGCACTACCATAAGTCTTCACCCTCACCTTTCCTCTCCCTTCAAGGATTCTGTCGCAAAATGGAGTAGCAGAATTTGGTCTGCGATAAAAGAGGCTGAAATCTCCAAGTTTCTGAGTCTTTACAAATCTAAAATTATGAGTATAATGTTAGCGTATGGATTTCACTATAAGCACCAAAGGGTTTTGGAAAAAACTGAATGATTACGCCGAGGAGTTGAATAAGAAACTATTGGCAGAGATAGAGAAAAAAAATATTGAGATTTTTAAGAATAATCTTGCCCCAGCCACAAAAAATGCCTTTGCAAAAATAAAGAGACATTACTTCATTCCGGAGTTATGGGAATTTGATAAAGAGAGCAATAAATGGGAGTATTATAAATTAAATTTTGAAGATCCCGACGAAAAGATTCTTGAAAAAATTTATGTTGATATGCCCCTTGTGATAGCAGTTAGAAATAACGAAATTTTTTCAACTTCTTCACAACCTTCCCTCATGGCATATATGATAGACCTTGCAGAAATAAAAGAAGGAGACAAAACCCTTGAAATAGGAACTGGTTCAGGTTACAATGCAGGTATTATATCAGAAATAGTTGGGGAAGAAAATATAACAACAATTGAGATAGACCGGGATATTGCTGAACTTGCCTCAGAGAATCTTAAAAGGGTTGGGAAGGATGTAAAAGTTATTCGTGGTGATGGGAGTAGGGTATTCCCATCATCTGAAATCTATCGCGCGATAATTGTAACCTGTGCAACCCCAGATTTGTATTGGGATAATATAGAGAATGAAGGGAAAATTGTTATTCCTCTTATGACAAGAGGATTGGAGATGTTATGCAAATTTGTAAGGAAGGGAGAAGCATTTTCAGGTGAAATCCTCCTACCCGTTAGATTCCTCACATTTACAGGGGTAAATACCATATTCTCTCATTACAAAAAAAAGATAAAAGCTCTTGAAAAACTACTCTTGAAAGGTAAAATTGTTGAAGATTTCTCCAGAGAAATAAACTCACTTGACAGAATGAAAAGGCTCTCTT
>CBFGJQ010000167.1:0-1591 GCA_965649095.1 Caldifarciminota bacterium
ATCCTCTCCCTTTTCAAGGGAGAGGGGAGGGTGAGGGTTGGGGTTTCAGGGGCTTTAGCCCCTGATGGTATGTTCTTGATATTGGTCTTGCCGAAGAACAAAATCACTTATTGGGGACGCACCCTTTGAAAATATAGTCTCTCTTGAGTTAAAAAGGAATTGATACGAAATTTATTATAACACAGCTGAATATGAATGTGATTTTCTCATAAAAAAATCGGGTAGAATCTATGAACCGATTCAGGTTGCCTGGGAGATAACTGATGAAAACAGAGCACGCGCGGATAGTGGCTTGATTGAAGCCTGTAAATTATTAAAGAAAAATAAAGGCTATATAATCACCAAAGACCAGGAATCTGAAGAAAAAGTAAAAGGTGTCAAAATAGATACCATACCCTTCGTTAAATGGTTAATGAATGAAGTTTGATTGAATAGCGAATCACAATGAAACCAAAAAGGCCAGATAAACCAGACAGGCCAATATCTTTACCTTATGAGACAGGCACTATTGGTACTGAATGAATTGAAGGATAAGAAACTCATTGACGATTACGCCATTGGTGGTGGGATTGCGGCATTGAGGTGGACAGAGCCATTTTTTACTCAGGATTTAGATGTCTTCGTTGTCCTTGAAAAAGATAAATCTTTAATAGTTTTGACGCCAATCTACGAGTATTTAAAAGAGAAGGGTTACATATGGCAGAAACACTGGATAATGATAGAAGGGATCCCCGTGGATTTATTCCCAGCCGGTCCTCTTGAGACCGAAGCAGTAAAACAGGCGGTAGAAGTAGATTATGAGGGTGTTAAGACAAAGGTGATGACTCCTGAATACTTGATTGCTTTATTCATAAATGCGGGGAGGGATAAGGATTTCAGGAAGATTGAACTTTTGCTTCAGCAGTCTCAAATAGATAAAGATAAACTTGGGATGGTTTTAAACAGGTATGGGTTGAGGGAAAAATTCAATAAATTCACCGAAAAATAATCCTATGGACAAAAAAAAGATTGTTATAGATGACAGAGTTTTTACGGATAATGAATTGTTCCTGAACGAAATTGATTTTCGGAAAGAACGGGCGAAACTTCCCTTTGAAGAAAAGATAAGAATTCTTGTCGAATTACAAAAACTTGCAAGAGATTGGGGTATGAAAAAGGATGTTCTTATATGGAAAATCTAATCTCTTCAGGGGGATTGAATGTCCCGAGGGTAGGGAGAGATATAATTTTTCAATGAAACCGAACTACCCCCAAATTCCCCTTCCGGCATCTATCTTTTAAAACCAAGGAGATTCTATGCAGAGTTATAAAGATTTAGAAATCTATAAATTGAGCCATAAACTTGCAGTTGAAATTTACAAAATGACTCTTAAACTCCCTACGATTATTTCTTAAAGAATTACGACGAACTTGGTGCTAAAATCTTCAAATTCATCAGGGCAGTTGAATCAACCCATCTTTCCCGCAAACCCTGACTCCAACCTCCGGTATCCGTCATCAGGTATCAGGCATCTGGCATCCTGCCTCCGCACACTGCACAAAATTCTTGACTTATGTGCAATAAATTTATATAATTGCCTATGATAGAGCT
>CBFGJQ010000167.1:1601-1847 GCA_965649095.1 Caldifarciminota bacterium
GAGCTATTCTTATCACAAAAACTGGAAAAAGAGCGTTTGCTTGGTGGTAACTATATACCCCGCGTTGGCACAAATAATGCCTTAAAAGCAGTAGACAACCCGCTGATCAAGGTGATAGTCGGTCCCAGGCGGGCGGGGAAATCGGTCTTTGCGATTCAACTTCTACATAAAAAAGACTTTTCTTATCTGAATTTTGATGATGAGCGCCTGATAGAACTGAAGGATTATGACCGGTTGGTAAAGGGA
>CBFGJQ010000167.1:1857-3448 GCA_965649095.1 Caldifarciminota bacterium
ATGATTGAGGTGTATGGAAAAACAAAGTATGTGTTATTTGATGAAATACAGAATCTCAGCAAATGGGAACTCTTTGTAAATCGGCTCCAGCGGGAGGGTTATGTGCTGATTCTAACTGGTTCAAATTCCCAACTTCTAAGCAAGGAACTCAGCACCCATCTTACTGGAAGATACATTGAATATGCTATCTTTCCTTTTTCCTTTTTTGAGTTTATTACAGCAAAAAATAGTGAATTAAGAGGCAAAGGTCTTTTGACAAAATCCGAGCAAGGAAAAATTTTGAATCTCCTGAATGAGTATATAACAGTTGGTGGTTATCCAGAGATAGTTGTAAAAGGTATAGAGCCAAGGGAATATCTGAGATTCCTTTTTGATAGTGTGATATTCAAAGATGTTGTTAAAAGATACAATGTGCGTTATTCCAAAATCCTTTATGACCTTGCCTTATTTTTAGTTTCAAACTATTCCAATGAGTTTACATCTACACGCCTGAAAAATTTTTTTAGTATCAGTAGTGTCCACACCGTGCAAAACTACATTCGTTACCTGGAATCTGCCTATCTCTTTTTCACAGTCAGGAGGTTTTCTCAAAAACCTAAAGAACAGCTCAAGGCACCCTCTAAGATTTATGTTTATGACACAGGATTGGCATCGGCGTTGCGTCTATCACTCTCTCCAGATTATGGCAGGTTAGTGGAGAATGTCGTTGCAGTTGAACTTCTCCGTCATGGCAAAGAGATTTATTACCTCCGAGACAAAAATGGGGCAGAGGTTGATTTTGTTATAAAGAAGGGTTTGAAGATTGATGAAATGATTCAGGTCTGTTATGACCCCTCAGATAGTAAAACAAGAAATAAAGAAATCAAATCACTTGTTAAGTCAGCGAAAAAGTTAAAATGTGAAAAGTTTTTCATAATAACCTGGGATTATGAAGGAGAAGAAAAATATAAAGATGCAAAAATAATATTTGTTCCTTTATGGAAATGGTTATTAAGTCTTCCCTGATCTTCGTGCTCCATTCCCCCGCCATCCAGTATCTGGCATCCTGCATGTTGAATTTTCCAATTTAAAGAAAAAAGACACTTCTTTATATGAGCAGATAACACAGGAGATTGTGCTCTGGGAAAAGAATGAGTAATGAATTTCCAAAATGTCTTGATGATGGTAAGTTGAAGTTATTCAATGCATCAGATGAAATGATAAGAAAAGAAATCAATTCTGCGGCTTATGACCTTAAAAGAGCAAGGCAGTCTTTATAGGAAAGTGATGCAAAGTGGGCAACTATTCAGGGTTATTATGCAATGTTTCATCTGTGCAAGGCGTTGATTTTTAGGGAAGATTATCGTGAAAAGAGACATCGGTGTTTATTGATTGCATTGCCGGAATTGTTTGTAAATAAAGGAGAGATGCCGGTGCAATCGTCACCCGGTATCCGTCATCAAAAAATCTTTTCTCTTGACTTTCTCGTTTTTGAATATATAATTTGTATAGGAATTTGAAAAATTCCTATACAATATAATGAAATTTTTCATTAATTTGTTGAGCAAATAACTGACTGGATTGATAAAAATCGCGTTGGCTATGGAGTAAA
>CBFGJQ010000168.1:0-3438 GCA_965649095.1 Caldifarciminota bacterium
ATCGCGGAAGGAATTCATAAGACCTATTATTTAAAAAACGAGACCATTCCTGTTTTGCGTGGCATTGATTTGAAGGTTAAAAGGGGTAGTTTTGTTGTAATCTATGGTCCATCCGGAAGCGGTAAATCCACCCTTTTAAATATCTTGGGCAGTCTTGATAAACCGACCAGAGGCAGGGTTATCTTTGATTCCTGCAATCTCTTTGCCCAGAGCGATGAGGAACTATCCCATATTAGAAATAAGAAAATTGGTTTTGTCTTTCAATTCCATTATCTCTTGCCCGAATTTACTGCCTTAGAGAACATTGCCCTTCCCGCCCTATTGAATGGAACATCTCCCCAAAGGGCCTATAAAAGGGCAATGGAACTTTTAGAAAATTTAGGAATGGCGGATAAGATAACCCGGCGTCCTGATGAGTTATCAGGCGGTGAAAGGCAGAGGGTGGCGGTTGCCCGTGCGCTGATTAACGACCCCATTTTAATCCTTGCGGATGAACCGAGTGGTAACCTTGACGAAGAGAACAAGGATAAACTGATGGATATTTTCCTCAATCTAAAGAATGAAGAAAGGGCAATTGTGCTTGTAACTCATTCACTGGATATTGCAAAACTGGGGACTGAGGTGTATAATTTGAAAGAAGGTAGGTTAAATGTTATGTGATGATTGTAAGAAGAATCCTGCATCCATATATTTCAAGGATGCCTCTTACGGAAAGATAAAAGAATTGCATCTCTGTGAGGAGTGTGCAAAGAAGAGGGGAATTCTTTTAGATAAAAAGCTCTCTCCCCTTGAAATTCTCCATAAGATGCTTAAGGAATACAGCCGTCAGGATGAGCAGGTAATCTGTCCGGTCTGTTTCCTTTCCCTTGCCGAATTTAAAAAGTATGGTAGATTTGGTTGTAGTAATTGCCTTGTCGTCTTTGGACCCTATATCAAAAATCTTATAAGAGAGGTCCAGGAGAGCAATCGGCATATTGGGAAGAGGCCAAGTTCCGGGCAGAATAGGGCAATCGAAATCTTTAAACTCCGTGAAGAATTGAAAAGGGCACTGGAAAAAGAGGCCTATGAGGAGGCAGCAAAGATAAGGGACCGATTAAAGGAACTGGGATTTGAGAATGTTGAATAATATTAAATGGTTAATATCGCCCGAGATGGCAGAAAATTGTGAGGAGAAGGAGATTGTTGTTTCAACAAGAATAAGACTGGCACGGAATCTTACCGGGATTCCATTTGAGATAAAGATGAAGCCAAAGGATGCGGATTACCTCATCCAGGTCGTGAATTCGGCGATTATGGGGAAATTAAAAGGAAGGTACCTTTTGGTTCAGAAACTCACCCCCCTCGAGCGGGAATCACTCCTTGAATCCCATCTCGTCTCTCCTGCATTTGTGAAGGCTGACCGCCCATCGGCAGTATTTATTAGTGAGAGGGGAGACATCTCAATAATGGTCAATGAAGAAGACCACTTAAGGATTCAGGGGCTTGCCTGTGGACTCAGTCTAACAAATACGCTCTTAAAGGTCTTTGAGGTTGAGGAATTTCTTGGCGAAAACCTCGGCTATGCATTCAATGAGGAGTATGGTTTTATTACCTCCTGTCCAACCAATCTTGGCACTGGAATGAGGGTCTCTGTTCTTTTGCATCTGCCCGGTCTTGTTTATACAAATGAGGTTGATAAAATTTTAAAGAGTGCGATTAACCTCGGAATGGCAGTCCGGGGGCTGTTTGGCGAAGGAACTGAAATCAAGGGTAATCTCTTCCAGATATCCAATCAGCGCACCTTAGGATATACCGAAGAGGAGTTAGTCCAGAGTATGAATAAATTCACAAAAATGGTGATTGATATTGAAAAGAAGACGAGGAATATAATATTTGAGAAAGCAAGATATGAATTTGAAGATAAGGTGTATAGAAGTCTGGGAATACTCACCTCAGCAAGAATCCTCAGCAGTGATGAGACTTTAAGCCTCCTGTCGGCAGTCAGATTGGGGGTAGGTATGGGGATAATAGACAATATCAGTATTGACACAATTAACGAGATTATGCTTGTATCAAGGCCCGGTAACATCCAATTCTATTTTGGCGAAATCCTTGAAGAACAGGAGCGGGATGTGAAAAGGGCAGAGTATGTGCGGAAAAGACTCTCGCCTAATTAGCCTTCCCTGCCCAAAATTTATGCAATAGCTACAAATTTTTAACATTCCCGATATTCTTTTTTTGAAATTTCAATAGAAATACAGGCACAAAAATTGCATTATATCACTTTATGGGAATGCAAAAGTGAAAGAGGAGGTAAAAAATGACTAAGGTTATATCTTCTCTTCTGATTATTGGCTTGTTAGGGAATGGTCTATTGTCAGTAGAGGTGAAGCGGAGAGAAAAAGAGGATGAGGTCTTGATAAGAGAACCGATTGAAAAGGGAATTTTTGGAGGCCTGGTTATTAAGTTTACAGAATTGAACTATACCGATGCCTGGCTTTTTGGTCTTAGGGGCGGAATAATTGCAAATCGGACATTCTCCATTGGCGGTGGGATCTATGGACTGATTAATCATATCCCTGTAGAAACTGAATATCCATTAAGAAATTATTACCTTGACTTCGGCTACGGCGGATTGACTCTGGAGTTGATTCTTGGTTCAAGAAGGATAATCCATCCGGGTATAAATCTTCTCATCGGTGGTGGTAGTATATGTTACCGTGATAGATTTTACGAACCTTGGTTCAGTGATGCCTTTTTCGTTCTTGAACCCTCAGGAGAGGTTACCTTGAATGTGACAAGATGCCTTCGGGTTGATTTTGGTGGTTCTTATCGTAGTATCTATGGTATTTCTCTTTCTGGAATAGATGACAGGAGTTTGAGTGGCTTCTCGGGATATGTGACATTCAAGCTGGGGAGATTCTGAAGGTAAGAGAACCTGGGATCGGCAGACGAGTATTCCCGCCGTGAGGAAAATAGTGGCTTGAAAATCCTTCTCTCCTTTCAATTTAGAATATTCCCCCAAGGTGGATACCATGTCTTGAAACTCTGCAGCTGAGGTCTTGACTTAATCAATTTATTATATATAATAACCATCAGATGGCAGGTAAATTGTTCTAAAAATATGCAACGAATAATTTTCGGCGCCCAATCCCTCGGGCTCTTTTTAATGTAAGACAATGCCAATGAATCAGACGACTACAACTTTGGCGTAGGTAACCTGTCCCAAAAGGTTGGGGGATCGTCTAATGGCAGGACAGTTGGCTCTGGACCAACCGATCGGGGTTCAAATCCCTGTCCCCCAGATTATGACTCCGAGGCTATTGGCGTGACACCACTGGTGGTGTTATAACCGCACAAGGACGGTCAATCCAAAATGGAATGGTAAAAGGTAAGTTTTCCCCAAAAACGGAATAAAAATGTAGCGTCCGACCCTGACTCTCGTCAGGGCATGCTTAA
>CBFGJQ010000169.1:0-3429 GCA_965649095.1 Caldifarciminota bacterium
AAAGGGAAGACTGAAGGGGGATTTTAATGGGGTTTCAGGGGTGAAACTCCTGAGACGGTCTCGTAAGGAGGAAAGATGAAGAGGTTATTATTTTTACTGCTAATTTTACTTGCCTGCGGACCCCAGAAGAAGGGGCAAGAGCAGAAGAGATTCCCCCATCTCCATATTGCGGTAAAGGAGTATGGGGAGATTGTTATCAGATTGTTTAATGAAGAGGCACCAAAGAATGTTAAAAATATAATTGAGTTAACCAATAAGGGCTTCTATAATGGACTGAAGTTTCACCGGGTAATAAAGGGATTTGTAATTCAGGGTGGTTGTCCCAAAGGCGATGGCACTGGAGACCCTGGATACGAGATTGAGGATGAAATTTCACCGAAATTAAAACATTTAAAAGGAACTGTCGCAATGGCAAACCGCGGACCTAACACCAATGGCTCACAATTCTATATCTGCCTTGAGCCCCAACCCAGATTGGATGGTAGATACACGATAATCGGTGAGGTAGTAAAGGGAATGGATGTGGCAGAAAAGATCGGTAGTGTCCCGACATCCGGACCACCGATGGATAGACCATTGAATGATGTCATAATGGAAAGGGTCTGGATTGAGGAGCATTAACTTTTTTCATTCAGCGCTATTACATTAGGAGGTCTTATGTCTGAATTCTGGTCAAACAAAAAGGTTTTGGTCACAGGAGGCGCATCATTTATCGGTTCCCATCTCGTTGATGCCCTCTTAGATAAGGGAGCAAGGGTAAGAATAGTTGATGACTTAAGCAGCGGGAAATTAGAGAATATTCAGGAACATATCAACAAAAAAAGGGTAGAATTTATTAAGGCGGACCTGCGCGAGCCGAATGTGGCAAGGGATGCAATGAAAGGGATTGAGGTTTTATTCCATCTGGCTGCCGACCACGGTGGCAGAGGGTATGTTGACCTCCACCAGGCCGGTCCCGCAACCAATCTCTTTCTGGATGGACTTGTCTTTTATGAGGCCAAAAGGGCGAATGTGGAAAAGATAGTCTTCGCCTCCAGTGGCTGTGTCTATCCCAATTATCTACAATCGGATATAAATAAAGAGATATTCCTTACCGAAGATTTAGTAAAGCCTCCCTATGATGCGGATAATATGTATGGTTGGGCAAAACTGATGGCAGAATTGACCCTGAAGGCATATTATAAAGAATACGGCATAAAGACTGTCTCCTGCCGGTATTTTACGGTCTATGGCCCGAGGGGTGTAGAGAATCATGCGGTAATTGCTATGATTGCCAGGGCATTCGTAAAGCAGGACCCCTTTGAGGTCTGGGGGGATGGGAATCAAATCCGCAACTGGACCTATATTGATGATATTGTCCGCGGAACAATCCTTGCCGCAGAGAGGATAGATGATGGAACTGCTGTAAATTTGGGGACAATGGAAAGGATAAGGGTAATTGACGCAGTAAAGGAGGTTTTGAGATATACTAATCACAATCCCAGGATTGTCTTTAGAACCGATATGCCGGTCGGTCCTTTAAATCGGGTTGCGGATAATTCACTGGCGAAAAAACTTCTGAACTGGGAGCCAGCGGTAAAATTTATGGATGGACTCCACAGGACAATTGACTGGTATTTCTCAACCAAGGATGTGAAAGAGGTCCAGAAAATCTTAGATAGAATGCTTACTGAACGCTGACTCAAGATGCATCGGATTGCAATATTGATCAGCTCCCGAAAAGGGGGGCACAAATTCCCGGCTGAGGCGATTGCCCGTTATATCTCAATGAATTACAAAGATTTTGAAATAGACTTATATAACCTCCTTGACATTATTCCGCTGGCGAACTTTCTTGATAAGCTCGGACGCTGGGGAGACCTGAATCTACGTGCATTCTGGCGCACGGGCTATTCACAACTATCTAAGGGAAATCCATTATATGCCCATCTATTCAAATACTTCATTGCTACAATCTTTGCCAATAAAAATTCTGAAAGGAAGATAAAGAAAATGCTTGGCAAGATTGACCTCATCCTCTCCTTCCAACCTGAGGTAAATGTGGTTGGTAGATGGCTTAAGGGGTGGTTTGGTGCCCCCCTCCATACAATGATTATGGACTATTCCTCCCATATCGGCTGGTCCGATGAGTCAGTTGACCACTACTATGTGGTCAATGAGATTGTTTATAAACAACTGATTGAATATGGGGTGCCGGAAGAAAGGATAGAGATAACCGGTGCCCCGCCCCAAGCAGGTTTTGAAGAGATGTTGAAGATTTCCATACCCTCCCAGCGTAAGAGATTGAATCTAAATGAAGACCTCCCGACCGTTCTGGTAATGGCTGGTTACCTGGGTAAGATGGTTGACTATGAAGGGATAATTAAAGAAATCACCGGTTGCAACAGGAGAATCCAGATACTTGTGGTTGTGGGTAGAAACTACCCTCTATATAAAAAATTGCAGGAATTGCAGATTCCCGATGTCCATCCCTTCTATAATGTCCCTTGCATCCATGAGTTAATGTGGCCCGCGGACATTGTCATCAGCAAGCCCGGGGGAATGGTAATCGCCGATTCCCTGTCCCTGGGTAAACCAATGGTCCTCATTGACCCAGAGGCTGGTTCATTACAGGAGAGGATATTTGCGGAACATATAGAAAGGCAGGGGGCAGGGATTCATCTACGGTCAGCAGGCAAAATCAGGGAAACACTGGAAAGGCTCTTTGCTGAGCCTGGACTTTTAAAGGAGATGTCCGATACCGCCCGTAAATTGGGCCTGAGGAACCGCGAGGCAGCAGGTAAAATTGCCCAGGGTGTTATAAGGACGATTAAAGAAAAAAGACTTGCTTAAACCAAATCAGATTTCTTATAAGTCTAATAAAGCAGAAGGAGGAAAATATGAAGGTCTTTATATTAAGTCTCGCTATGCTCTTAATGGGGCTGGGTTTTGGACCACCGCCAGAAATGGAGAGGGAAAATCCACCCGAAGAGCCACTGGAAAGGCTCAATCTAACCCCGGGACAGAGGGCAAAGATTGAAGATATAAGAGCCGAGATAGGAAAGATTGTGATTCCCTTAAAAGCCCAGATTGAACTGAGCGAGATTGAACTGCAACAGGAATTTAAGAAAGAGAAACCCGACCGTGACAAGATAATGAAGATTGCCAAAAAAATCCATGAATTGAAATGGCAGATTGAAGAGGCGAATATTGATGAGCGATTAAAGATTCACTCAATACTCACTCCAGAGCAGATTGAGAAACTGAAGACCGAGAGATTTCTCCATAGAAATCTCATAACGCCAAGGCACTTCTGGAAGCGAAAGGATTAACCCTCTTATCAATCACGAATTTTACCTCTCCCAACCGAAGTTCATCACAGCGGTAAAGCAGCATTTTGGGGGCAGACCCCAAAATGCTGCAGATGTCAACGATATTAATATTCAAAGG
>CBFGJQ010000170.1:0-3425 GCA_965649095.1 Caldifarciminota bacterium
GGGCAATCCGAAATGGAATGGATAATAACTCCCCCTTTTATAAAAGGGAAGTTCAGGGGAGAATCCCCTTGCTGGATGTTTAATATGAAAAATAGGAGGAACGATGCATAGGTCTTTAACATTATGCTTCTGGGTTTTCTTGTTTGCCCAGACAAATGATTCCCTGCCTTGGAAGGGCACGCTTGTCTTTGGTCCAAGAGTAAGGGTTGATGATGCAGATTCGGTTATGATTGGACATCCTGCCTATCATCCCCAGACAATCCTTGCTGAGAAGACCTTGACGCTTTATACTGTTTGGGAGGACGACCGTGATAACGATGGTAATTATGAGATATTTTTTGCAGTATCAACCGATACTGCAAAATCCTGGACAAGGCCGAATATAAACTTGAGTCAGAGTCCGGGCATAAATGACCAGTATCCCTGGCTCGCAGTTGACTCAACAAATCTTTATGTTGTGTGGCAATCCTGGCGGAATAATCGCTGGAAGGTCTATTTGACAAAATCTACCGATGGCGGAAAAATCTGGACAGTACCGGACACTGTTCCTGGTATTCGCGTTGTCAATGACCTTAGTTCAGCAATCAATTTCGGTCCCCAGCCCAAGATTGTTGTTGATAGTAAGAGTAATTCAGATACTACATTTATCTATCTTGTTTGGGCAGACAACGCCACTGGTTTACTTCAGATAAAACTTGCCCGTTCAATTGATGGAGGGAATTCATTTACAGACTTAGGAATTGTGGACAAAAATCTGACAAATGTGAATCGGCATCCATATATTGTTGTTGACGATAGCGGGGTAGTTCATTGTGCCTGGGCAAGAGGAACCGGTGGAACAAATCAGGACCCTCATCCCTGGATAGGCTATAATCGTTCCGCAGACCGTGGTGCTACATTTATGGCAAGCGACCTGATTGTGAATGATGATTCTTCGGAAGTCTATCGGGGGAATCCTTCCATTACTTACAATCCCACAAATAACAATATCCTCATTGCCTGGGAGGATTCGCGCCGTGCTGGCGGTAATGCAAATCCTGATATCTGGTTCAGCAGAATGCACAGGGATAGTCTAGCATTTGAACCTGACCAGCGTGTTAATTGGTGGGAACAAGACACTACAATCAAATATGATAATTTCAGACCGGTAATAAGGATGGACCCGCAAGGGATAATGGTTGCGGCCTGGCACGATGACCCGGAAAGAGATGGAAGTTATGGCATCCATATGTCGGCTTATATGGATACAATTGGTAGATTTTCTAACAGCCAGTCTTTGTATAACACCTTTACCGGAACCAGCGGCGCAAACTTCGGCAACGCATTCTATTCACCAAGCCTCTTTGTCACGATTATTGATAGTGTCACAAACTTCTTCCTTGTCTGGCAGGACTTTTCTGAAGATTCAACCGGTGGTAATATCTATTCAGTTCGTGGCTGGGTCGTTGAGATGCTTGCTGATATTGATGTGGATAATGATTCACTGGATGTTAAAAATGATACGATTGATTTGCATACCCAGCCAGCAGGACCTGCATATTCCCCTTATGCAAAGGGTCTCTTTATCCTTGCTAATACAAGCGAATCCTATAACCCTGATTCTATTGATGGGCCAAGCATTTCGCGGGTCGACTCCCTTACTTATTCCAGCACCTGGGATACTACATTTTTACTGGGACTTCCATCTTTCCTTGGAGTAGGTCAGATTGCAATATGTACACTTGCGATTGTAATACCAGAAGGGATGTCACCGGGTTTGCATATTGGGGCGGTAACTATAACCGGTGTTGATTCTCTGGGTGGCCCCACTTCGGAGATTTTCTATTTCAAATTTCAGGGTCCTGAGCCAAGGGGCAGTCTGGATTCATTGAGGGTAGTTCCAATTCCATTCAAACCCCATAGAAATCCAGACCACGATGCAATCCATTTCCAGGGGTTACCAGCAGGTGCAAGGGTAAGGGTGTATGACCTTGCCGGAACTCTAATCTGGAGTGCGACTGAAGATGGGGATGGTCATATTGAATGGAAGGCAGATGTGGCAAGCGGAATATACCTTTACCTTGTGACTGCTAAAAATGGTGAATCAAAAAAGGGAAAATTGTCAGTAATAAGATAAGAGTGGTTAAATTGTTAAATGGTGATTGGTTAAATCATTTGCACGCCTTCAGTGTAAAGATATTTAACCAATCACCAGTTGTTTTAGATTAACAGGAGGTTCAAAATGGCTAAAATCTTGACATTATTTACCATATTGGGAATTACCGTTCTGCTTAATGCTGGCCCGGGTGATGCCGGCGCAGCATTCTTACGCATACCGGTTGATGCACGCATTGTTGCCCTCGGTGAGGCAGGAGTCTCTTATATTGATAATGCCTCTGCCTTATACTACAATCCTGCCGGGCTGGTATATGTGCCAAAGTTCAACTTCCTCTTCATGCACAATGCCTGGCTCCTCGGAATGAATCACGAATACCTTGCCTGCGCATTCAATCTTAAAAACATTGGCACGCTGGGCATTGCCTTTAATTACTGGGGTTCAGGGTCAATCCAGGGTGTTACAATTCGTGGGGATACAATTCCTGGGTATTACTTCAGTGCCTCAGACTGGACAATAAATTTAGGATACGCAAAGAAAATCAGAGACCTCTTTGTGGGTATGGGTTTCAAATATTTAAGCGAAAAGAATGAAAGTCTTTCTACAAGGGCAATGGCAGTTGATATGGGGGCTATATATTGCACACCCCTAAAAGATTTGAACATAGGATTATCCTTTTCAAATCTTGGAACATCATTGAAATTAGACCAGGAAAATTTCCCCCTGCCTCTCCTGGTGCGACTTGGCTGGAAGTATAACATTAGGGACTTTAATATCACTCAGGATTTTCTCTTTTCAAATGGCGATAAGATGGGTGTGGGGGCTGGTGTTGAATACTGGATTGCAAAGATGCTGGCATTGCGTCTTGGCTATAGAACCGGTTCAGATTATGACGGATTTTCAGGTCTGCGTGCAGGGTTTGGTATTCTATTAAAAGGGCTGGGAATAGATTATGGAGTGGCGCCATACGGGAGATTAGGAATCTCGCACAGACTTTCTATCCACTGGAAGCAATTATAGGCTGAAGAAGATTTCGGGGCAGACATTCGGTTTTCGCTTCCTTAATATAATTACCGGTCCCAAACCGACTCCCTCCTCAATTTCCTGAAGGGTGTCTTTAATCAAAATAAAATTGATTCTTTACCATTCTCCCATAATCGCTAAAACATTGGGCGACTTTAAAATCCGATTATAGCTGTCTCGATGTTGTATATATCGGATTGACCCCACCGGTGGTGCCATAACCGCACAGGGGGCAATCCGAAATGGAATGGATAATAACTCCCCCTTTTATAAAAGGGAAGTTCAGGGGAGAATCCCCTTGCTGGAT
>CBFGJQ010000171.1:0-3409 GCA_965649095.1 Caldifarciminota bacterium
CCAGGTAATAGGAATTTTTCAAATTCCTATTACCTGGATTTGACCGTTATTTTGACTCTCTTTAAATATTATACCCAAAAAGATAACAAAAATCAAGAGTTAGTTTAAATCAAAATAATATAATCCGCCTTCCTTCGTTTTTTCGGTGTTGATTTTTTTAAAAAATTTGTTAATATAATATAAATGGAAGACCCAAGATATGATGTAATCGTAGTGGGAGGTGGGCATGCCGGAATTGAGGCCTCCCTTGTCTGTGCCCGCAGTGGCTTAGCGACGCTCCTTTTAACATTAAGCATTGATAACATCGGTCAGATGTCCTGCAATCCTTCAATAGGCGGACTGGCAAAAGGGCACCTAGTAAAGGAGATAGATGCCCTCGGTGGCGAGATAGGTCGGCTTGCGGATATGACAATGGTCCAGTTTCGGATGCTCAATCGCTCTAAAGGTCCGGCGGTCTGGTCACCAAGGTCACAGAATGACCGACTTAAATACAGACTCACTGCCCAGAGGATTCTCAACAAGACCCAGAATCTATTAATCAAACAGGAAGAGGTCTGTGAGATTGTAGTAAGTGAGGGAAGGGCGATTGGAGTAAGAACAGCAATTGGCAATGAATACCATGCAAAGGCAATAATATTGACGACTGGCACATTCCTTAATGGCTTGCTGCATATCGGACTTAGCACCATTGAGGGTGGTAGGCTCGGTGAGGGAAAGTCAGGCAATTTAAGTGCATCGCTTAAAAAGATTGGGCTTCAGTTGGGGCGCCTCAAGACTGGAACATCTCCCCGGGTTAGCGTCCGTAGTGTTGAAGTAGAAAAACTTTCGGTGCAGAATGGTGATGAACCGCCCCTTGCCTTCTCATTTCGCACCGGTGCGCTCAGGATTCAACAACTACCCTGCTATATTACAAGAACAAATGAGAATACCCATAAGATTATCCTCAAAAATCTTGACCGCTCTCCCCTCTATACCGGCAGGATAGTTGGTATTGGACCCCGCTACTGCCCCTCAATTGAAACCAAGGTAGTCCGCTTTAGTGACCGGAATTCACATACTGTCTTTATTGAACCCGAAGGGTTTGCTGCTGATGAGTATTACTTGAATGGTCTTTCAACTTCCCTGCCTTATGATGTCCAGATTGATATACTACATTCTATTGATGGTCTCAGGCGGGCTGAGATTACAAGGCCGGGTTATGCAGTTGAATATGATTTTGTCTATCCTGTCCAACTCTACCCAACCCTGGAGACAAAATTGGTCAAAAATCTTTACTGTGCGGGTCAAATAAATGGCACATCAGGCTATGAAGAGGCAGCCGCCCAGGGTTTTGTCGCGGGAATAAATGCGGTCTTGAGGTTGAAAGGCCAAAAGCCGTTTCTCCTGAAGAGGTATGAGGCGTATATTGGAGTTCTCATTGATGACCTCGTTACGAAAAATACCCTTGAGCCGTATCGGATGTTTACATCCCTTGCCGAGCACCGGCTGATTTTGAGGATTGATAATGTCTATGACCGCCTGATGCACTATGGGGTGGAGTTTGGTCTAATCAGCGAAGATGAATATAAACCATTTATAGAGGAGCGAAGGAAGATAGATGAAACGATTGAAAGATTGAGGGAGTCGGTAGTCAGGCCGGAGCTGGCAAACCCTGTTCTTGCCAGGAAAAAGGAGAATCTTCTCGCCAACGGCGCTGCCACCTCAACCCTCCTCCAGTTATTGAAAAGACCCAATCTCCACTGGCAGGATATAAATGAAATCCAGAACCTGCAAATTGACGAAAAGATTGGACTCAGAACTGAGATAGAGGTTAAGTACGAAGGCTATATAGAACGAGAAAAGAGGATGATTGAAAAACTTCAGGAACTTGAAAAGATTAGATTGCCGAATGGATTTGACTACAATGAAGTGAAAGGGCTCTCCAATGAGGCAAAGTCTAAATTGATTGAGGTAAGGCCTGAAAATCTTGACCGGGCATCAAGGATTCAAGGAATAGGACCGGCCGATATACTCATTCTTCTTCTTTCCTTAAAAAAGAAGGAACTTGAAGATGGAAGATAACCTTACCTTCTTAAGCACTAAGATGGCAATAAGAGAGCACCACCCCTTCTTAGGTTTTTTTGAGGTTAGAGGCAGATTAAACCCGCCGGTTGCGCAGACAATAGATGAAATAAAGGAGTTCTACAAAAATAGCGAATACCTCCCATTCTTCCTTGAGGAAAGGGGCGAGCATATAATCCGCCTCACCCCCGCAATAAAGATAAAAGATAGACCAAACTACTGGCTGAATATCCTATTATTCCTTGGCACAATCCTTACCACCCTCCTTGCTGGTTCAATGAATAGTGGCGGAGACCCGTTTAGGAATTTTAGTGATATCCTCAAGGGCATCCCATTCTCCTTCTCCCTGATGGCGATACTCACCTGCCATGAGTTAGGTCATTACTTCGTCTCAAAAAGACTGGGGATGGTAACATCCCTCCCCTACTTTATTCCCGTTCCATTTCACTTCCTGGGCACCTTCGGGGCAATTATAAAGATGAAGTCATTTGTCCCGTCCCGAAGGGCACTCCTTATGGTTGGCATGTCCGGACCAATCTGTGGCTTTTTAGTCGCCCTCATAATATCCATATTGGGGATGATGCTTTCAGAAGCAAAGATAGCCCCACCTGATGGTTCCTATCTTAAACTCGGTGATTCGCTTCTATTTTACCTTTTAGGGAAGATTATCCATCCAAACATACCTGAAGGCGCCGATATATTCTTACATCCTACCGCATTTGCCGGCTGGATTGGTTTTCTGGTAACATCTATGAACCTAATCCCAATTGGACAGCTTGACGGTGGTCATATCGCCTATAGCATTCTTGTTAAAAATATGCGCTATCTGTATCTCCCCCTCATTGTAATCCTCGTTGGGTTTGGAATCCTTTGGCCAGGCTGGATTATCTGGGGTCTAATTGCATTTCTCCTTACCCGAAAACAACCGGTGCTCCAGGATACAATCACCCCCCTTTCCAAAAGGGAAAAATCACTTGCCCTCTTACCCTTGTTTGTATTGATACTCACCTTTATCCCCCAGCCCTTTAAAATCATTAGTTGACACTGGTCAAATGGAGGCTCATGACCAGAAAGTGTGGTGAAAAACTTGAAATGTGGCAAGAGCACTAATAAGGTCCACCAATATAAAGAACGGTTAATTGATGAATCCCGGCGTTTGTGGTATCGTCATGCACAAGAGGCGGTGAATAACAATGGCTTATGGTTATCGGAACCATTCTAACCAGCATCTAAGGATTCTGGCTTTAAGCGCCTGAGGGAGAGGTTTAAACTGAGATTGCTGAAAAAGTCCTTTATTTGTGCTTCTGGTTCATTAATTCAAGATGTCATTCCGAACTTGTTTCGGAAT
>CBFGJQ010000172.1:0-3404 GCA_965649095.1 Caldifarciminota bacterium
GTTTTTTGGGTTTATTTATATTTTATTTCTTCTTGGTGATATAAAAATTCTCTATGGCGAGGGCATCAAGACCGGAATTCAAAAAAGTTTTCATCGCATCATCAGGTGAGCAGACAATCGGCTCACCATGTAGATTAAATGAAGTATTCAATATCCCACCCACCCCCGTGAGTTCCTCAAATCTTTTTAAAAGCCGATAATATTTTTGATTCCAATCCTTACGGACAATCTGCGGCCGGCAGGTCAAATCATAGGGATGTAAGGCAGAAATCAAATCCGGATGTGCCCTGGGTTTTGTCGGAAACGCCATAATCATATATGGGGCAAAAAAATTCTTGAGATTTACAATATAATCATCCGCCCTTTCTTCAAGTATTGATGGTGCAAATGGCATCCAGAAGTCCCGATTTTTAATTGCCTCATTTATCTTTTTAATAACATCACGATTTCGGGGGTCAGCGAGGATACTCCTGTTTCCCAATGCCCTTGCCCCAAATTCCATTCTACCTGAAAATCGGGCGATAACCTTGCCATTTACAAGTTCTTTTGCAATACGCGATTCAATATCTTCCACCATCTCCACATTTATTCCCATATAGTTTTGCAATGTCTTTCTAATTTCGCTTTCTGAATATTCAGGTCCAAAATAAATTGGCCCCAACGGTTCTACTTTACAATTGGGGTCTAATTCAATGTTTCGCACTAATGCAGCACCGATGGCGAGCGATTCATCTCCGCAACTGGGGAAAATAAACAACTCTTCTACATTAGGTAAATTAAGAATCAGATAGTTTGCCTTTACATTCATAAAACTGCCCCCACTCAAAACCAAACGCCTTATTCCGGTTTTATCAATACAATTCTCAACCCATTTTGTTATTATCTCTTCAAATAGTATCTGCACCGCGCAAGCAATATTATCAAACCTATGCCCCCATAAATCCCTCTGAAATTTATTTAGATATTGCCATTTCCAGTGGCCGGATACATTCTCAAAAGTCATTCCATCTGGATTTAGTCTAAAATAGTTACTTAAAACATCCAATGACTTTTTAGCATATTCTCTTTTCGCATAAGGCGCCATCCCCATTACCTTATATTCATGAGACATCGGTTTCATTCCCAGGAATTGGGTTATCTGGGTATATAATTCACTGATAGAATGATAATGAGAGATTGCTTTAACTCTTTGAATACTTGCTCCATTTCCAATATTTACCGAAGCAGAAACAGCGTCTCCAGAACCATCACTTGTTAATACCAGACTCTTTTCATGATTAAACCAGGCGGTTAAATAGGCAGTTGCCGCATGCAAGAAATGGTGTTCATAAAACCTTGGCTCTGCCTTAATCCCCAGTGCTGATAGTTTATTTTTTATCTCCTTTTTATTACGCAGTAGCGAGAGTATATTCTGTGTTGGCATAACCATTTTATTGCTACCGAGTATCCGATGAAGACCTATTCTGCTTAAGCCCCCAAACACCCTTTTGTAAAAATGGGGGCGATAATAATTTTGAGGTAATGTTGGCTTCATAATGCCAGCAACCCCCACCCCAGCAATCTCTTCAGGAGAAATATTTGCAATCCGCATACACTCTTTTATCGCCAATTCGGGAAATCCGCCCCATTCTTTGATTCTATTTAATCTTTCCTCAGAGACAACAGCAAGTATTCTCCCATCTTTTACAATACAAGCAGTTGCGGTATGCCCGTCATGAATACCTAATGTTATCACTTAATTACTCCTTTTAATTCTCCTGTGCAATAAACTATTCAAAATAAGCCCCCCGAAAATCCAGATATTCTTTAAAACTAAAATAAACCTTGTTCGATCATAAAATGAACGCCAAAGCCATTCGGCACCTATATTTTGAATAAATACAGGAGCTCTTTTTTTTATGCCAGCAATTACATCAAATACCCCTCCTACTGCTATAATAACATTTGTTTCTAATTTTTGAAAATGGTCATATATGAAGTACTCTTTCTGAGGTAACCCTAAGCCTACAAATAAAATTTGTGCCTGGCTGGAATTTACATCAGCTATAATTGCCTTTATTTCATCATTTTCAAAATAACCATGATGATAACCCGCTATAACAATTCGGGGATATTTTATTCTTATATTTCGCACACAATTTTCTATGACCCCTGCCTTTGCACCAAGGAGATAAATACTGAATCCGTTATTATTAGACATTTGTAAAAGTGCCTCAAATAATTCTATACCGGTTATTCTGCCTGGCAAATTTTCACCTAAAATCCGTGCTGCAATAACAATGGAAAATCCATCCGCTATATTTAAGTTACTATTTATAATACAGTCTGCCAGTTTCTTATCCTTCTGCATCATTGAAATTTTTGAGAGATTAACGGGGATAATGTAGTTATTCTTAGAATCATTTTTAATCCAATATTCAATGTGTTCAAGCAATTCTTGCTTGGTGAACTTTGCTACCGGGCAATTTCCAATCCAAAATATATGATTATTCTGATTGTCTTGCATCACAGCAAACACTCAGGGCATAAAATGCCCAGGCCTGGGACCAGCGGATATAGGGGATTTTATTGGTGATAAAGCTACCTTTTTGATAGTAAAAATATCCTCTTTTCTCATCCCACATATTTTTAATCATCCAGTTTACAATTCTATCACAAAGGTCCATATCTGCTCCATAATCACGCAATTGGACTAAAGTGATAATCGCCTGGGAAGCACTATGAATATCAAGGGGATAAACTTTATTATGAAAATACTTCGGGGCTCCGTTAGGTAAAAAAAAGTTTTCCTGATAGAACTTCAAACCTTTTTTTATCTTCTCATCAAAACTATGGTCTTTTGTCGCTTCCGCATAAATTTTTAGACTTTCTAAGACAAATCCCGTGTGAAAATTATCAATTCCAGTCTTTCTTGCCACTTCATCTTCTCCATAAAACCAGGAACCATCTTCTTGTTGATGATTAGCAACATAAAGAATAGACTTTCTCGCGGTCTCAAGCAACTCCTTCTCCCCTGTCCTTGCATAAACCAGACTCAAAAGCGAAGAGGCAAGGGCAGTGGCGTTATGGACAAAATATCTATCAAGTGGCGAATACGAAAAGCAGATGGCATCTCCCTCTTCAAGACGATTCAAATCCTTAAGGACAAAAACGCAGGCACTCCTTGCAACATCAAGATATCTACTATCCCCTAAAACATCATAAGCCTTGATAAATGCCCTACCAATAAAACTCGTATTTACTACAGTTGGCGTTCCTTTGGGAAGATAAAATGCCCGGCTCTGCCAGTCAAAATTATATCCCCAGCAATAGCCATGATGCCCCTTTTTACTGTTATTCTGTTCAAGCCACTCTAACAGATTAACCGCCTTTTTCTTATATTCTTCATCTTTTGTTTTTTCATA
>CBFGJQ010000173.1:0-3382 GCA_965649095.1 Caldifarciminota bacterium
TGAATTTTATTTAAACTTTGGAACATCCACAGATACAATGCCCTTTATGGTAACTTCACATCCTGGTTTCTCAGATGATATTGAATCTGGTCAGGATGGTTGGACCCTTTCTGGAGCGAATAATAACTGGCACATTACTGAGCATAAATCAAATTCGCCGACCCATTCCTGGTATTGTGGAGTTGAAGGTTCCTGGTACTACACTAATAATAACAACAGTTCTCTTATTTCCCCTTACTTTGTTGTGACTCCTGACAGTTCTCTGCGATTCTGGCACCAATATAGTATGGAGGCCAATTATGATTTTGGCTATCTGGAAATTGACAATGGTTCGGGTTGGTGGAAAAAGGCAAGTGAATATAACGGCACAATGAGTTCTTGGACCCAGGCTGCTTACTCACTGACTAATTATTCAGCCCAGACCATAAGAATAAGATTTCGCTTTACGAGCGATGGTAGTGTCTATCAAGAAGGCTGGTATATTGATGATGTGAAGGTGCCAAGTTATGTAGGTATCGCAGAAACGAAGGAAAATGGTCTTCCATTAATATTCAAGATTAGCCCCAACCCATTTAGTGAAAAAACCAGGGTGAAATGTCAGACGGATGGAATTCCCGGGAAATCTCTTTTAATCAAGATATATGATGCATCGGGAAGGCTGGTTAAATCTTTAAATGTTAACAGAGAGACGACCTGGAACGGTGATGACAATAATAGAAGATTATTACCTTCGGGTATATACTTCGCAGAATTGGAAGGCGAAACAACAAGACTCCTGCAGAAGGTTATAATCGTGCGGTAAAATTGTATGGGGGGAGGATGAAAATCCTCCCCCAAAGAAGATTCCATCGTTTTTTGTAGTTGTCCCATTTAGGAGGCTGAATATAAATTTCAACCCTTTGAATGCCCGAGAAAGCGGGCAACTACAATTTTGTGCCAGAATCTAAGAAGGGGGAGGCAAGGTGAATAATAGAACCATCTTATTGCTTTTTTTAACAATCATTACCCCATTATTTGCCCAATACAGTTTTGATTTTGTCTGCACAAGTGATACATTTCAGACCGGGACTGATTATTTTGTATATTATTTTCGTCTGACCAATACCGGTTCACAACCTGATAGTTATGCTTTTGATTGTCGGGTAATTGATAGTGTGCCTGGTTGGTCTGAAATATATTGCGCAGGTGGTCAGTGTGCAGAACCCGGGATAATTCTTTATGATTATCTAATGCCCGGTGCAGTAGATACTGGAATTGAGATACGGGTATATCCTGCAACAGGAGTTTGGGGAACAGAGATTATTAATCTTGCGGTTTGGTCTTTACACAATCCTTCTTTAAGGGATTCTATAAATGTCTATGCCGCAATGGAAGAGGGAATTTATGATTATGGAGGAATAGATTCGCCTTATGGGTTTGAGGTATCCCCTAATCCTTTCCATAAATATCTAATCATCAAATTCCAATCTACAATTCTGAATCCGAAATCCGAAATTTTATTAAGGATTTATGACATTACAGGCAGGGTCATTAAGTCCTTCAATCTTGAATCCTGTATCCAGCAACAAACATCAGGCATCATTTGGTCTGGAGATGACAACTTTAGTAGGCCACTTCCTATGGGGATTTACTTTGTAGAATTAAAAAATGGCAAAGATAGGATTCAAAGAAAGGTGGTAAAGGTCAGATGAATAAGATTATTATAGTTAGTCTCCTTTTATTATCAATATTTTGCTCGGATGCCCCAGAAATAAAACCAGAGCCGGCAAACAGAATCGTCCTTGCTGAATTCTTTACCTTTGCGCGGTGTGTATACTGTCCCTATGCCGAAGAGGCACTTAATAGCCTGTCAAAAGAATTTAAAGATAGTCTGGCGATAATTGCACACCACCGGCGTGTCCTGGGTGACACATTGAGTCCTTCTTATGTAGCAGTAAGGGAGTCCCTATATTCAATCCAAACTTCTCCAGTCGTGGTATTTGATGGTCTTTATAATGTCCAGACCCAAAACCCTGAGGATGATTATCCGACCTATAAGAATTATATCACAAGTGAAAGGAGTAAAAAGACAAGTCTCCGTTTGAATATTGAAAAGGAGATAGATGGAAGTATCGTTTCATTAAAGGTGAAAGTTGTGGCGGTTGATTCAATTGTCCCATCTGATTATAGATTGTTTATTGTCCTTACCGAAGACAGCGTCTATTTCAAACAGGCAGGTGCACCCGATTCAATCTTCTATTTTGTTATGCGCAAGATGATACCTGATGAAAATGGAGTTGAAATCAATCCAGTCTTTCCCGATTCAATAATAAAAAATGCGAACTTCATCCTTCAGCCCAACTGGAATATAGACAAACTAAACATAATTACCTTTGTCCAGGATATGTCAACAAAGGAGGTTATTCAGGCAGTAGGTCTAAAGATGAGAGAGTGATTATTTAAGAAACAGCTTGCAACTACCGTATAATTCCACCTGGCTATATCGCGTTAAGGTTGATACTAATCCATTTATTGGGAATTTTTCCTTTATGCTTCTTTAAATGCACCTTTTATAAAATTTCTGTACCAGTTTTCGTATTCTTGAGGAGTTATTAAATGGATTTCAAATGGTGCATCAGGGAAAAATTCTTTTATTCTTATTTTAATTTCCGCCTGAGCAAACAGGTCCTTTGGTATTTTTGATGAGATAAAAAGAATATCTATGTCGCTATCAGGCAGATAATCACCCCTTACCGATGAACCAAAGAGGATAATCCGCACATCTGGAAAATCTTTTTGAAACAATTTCTTAATTTCTCTTGCATAAAATACGGTATCAGAAAAATATTTTTCAGCATTTTTGTTTTTCTTTGCTATGATTTTATAAAAATTTAACATTTAGTTTTTCCCCGGTGAAGGTAAAAACCTTTTCAGCAAAATCTATAATTTTATTTGCTTCCTCAAAATTAAATTCCCTTGGTAAGTAGCGGCTGCATATATATCCATCTTCCAGAGCCTTAAATTGTAGTACATTATCATTATAGAATTTCACAATATCAGGACTGCCATAAACTTCAGAGAGTGCATTAATCAAGATGTCAAAATAATGAGTTTTTGGAAAATCACCAGTTCTTAAAAAAATAAGATACTTAAACCATAATTGAACAGCCTGTTCCACATCTAATGCAACGAGATTGAATCGTGCACATTCAAAATCTTCTTTCGCCCTATCCCAAAATTCCTTTGCTCTTTTTTTCAAAAATTCCTTGTTTTCACCCATAGTCCTTTAAATTATACTTAGTTATTAAGGAGTGTCAAGCCATCAGTGCAAACGGAAAGGGACCTTATTTACACCCCGGAAAAGATCTTAAAGTAATACTTCAAGTAATAGGATTACCCGGAG
>CBFGJQ010000174.1:0-3361 GCA_965649095.1 Caldifarciminota bacterium
AGAGGTCTTGAGGGGAAGCCCCCTATTTTTAGATATGATTGATGACGGTATTATCCTTTATGACCGGGATAATTTCTTTAAGAATTACATTAAAGAATTTAAAGAGAGACTGAAAAAACTGGGCGCAAAAAGGGTAATTTTAGGCGATTACTGGTACTGGATATTAAAGGCTGATTATAAGCCGGGAGAGGTATTTGAGCTATGACCAATACTACACTGGCACAGAGTTATCTGATTAAGGCAACTAAAAGAATGCCGGTATTAACTTTACTTCTCAAAAGAAAGGCTTATTCCGATGTTATCCATGAGGCACAGGAGATTGTTGAATTGTGTCTAAAAGGGATGTTAAGACAGGCAGGAATTGAACCACCAAAATGGCATGATGTAGGTAGTTTGCTCCTGGAATATAGAAAGAGATTCCCCAGGTTAGAGCCAAAAATGGCTAAAAAGTTGGCTAAGATCTCTAAGACCTTGAGAAAAGAGAGAGAATTATCTTTCTATGGAGATATAGATTTTATTCCTACTGAAGAATATAACTACAATGATGCAAAAAAGGCAATAAATGATACAAAATTTGTATTAAAGACAGCAATGAAGTATATCAAACTAAAATAAAGTTTGAATTTAAGAAGATGGCAAATCTGAATGATGGTATAAGGGTAAAAGGGGCAAGGGTCCATAATCTTAAAAATATTGATGTCTTTATTCCAAGAAATAAATTTGTAGTAATCACCGGAATCTCTGGTTCAGGAAAATCCTCGCTGGCGTTTGATACCCTTTATGCTGAGGGTAAGCGCAGGTATGTAGAATCACTATCCGCTTATGCACGACAGTTTTTAGGGATGATGGATAAACCGGATGTGGATGAGATTACCGGGCTTTCCCCGGCGATTGCAATCCAGCAGCGCAGTGCAGCCAGGAATCCCCGTTCAACCGTAGGGACGGTCACGGAAATCTATGACTACTTGCGGGTATTATTTTCCCGAATCGGCATTCCCTATTGTTATCAATGCGGAAGGCGTATTGAATCCCAGACCACAGACCAGATTGTTGATGCATTGCTTTCTTATCCCCAGGGAACGAAGATTGAGATTTTAGGTCCTCTGATAAGGGGAAGGAAGGGTGAGTATAAGGAGCACTTACAGCGGATAAAGAGGAAGGGGTATGTGCGGGTGAGGGTTGATGGAAAGGTCTATGAGATTGAAGGAGTCCCTGAACTTGAGCGCTACAAAAAGCACAATATTGAGATAGTAATTGACAGGATTGTAATAAAAGAAGGGATAAGAAAGCGACTTGCCGACTCGGTTGAACTGGGATTAAAAGAAGGGGAAGGAGTTTTAATTGCGATAATTGATTCAAAAGCGGAAAGAGTCTTCAGCCAGAAACTCGCCTGTGTCAATTGTGGTATAAGTTATCCTGAGATTTCACCGAGGATGTTCTCCTTTAATTCACCTTATGGTGCCTGCGAGACCTGTGATGGTCTGGGGACGAAGATGGAGATTGACCCGAAGCGGGTGATTATAAATCCGAATATATCAATCTTGGATGGTGCAATAAAGCCATACGGCTTGCCCGGAACCTGGCGCACCGCAATATTGAAAGGGCTGGCAAAGAAGCTGAAATTTGACCTTGATAAGCCATTCAATAGGTTGCCCGCTGATGTAAAAGAAGCAATCCTTTATGGAGAACACATTCCAATTGAGGTTGAATACATTAGGAGGGATGGCTCAGGCAGGGGGGTCTTTAGAGAGGAGTTTGAAGGGGCAATCCCGGAATTGATGCGGAGGTACCGGGAGACGACATCGGAGGCGGTGCGGGAGGAGATAGAGGACTATATGGTTATTACACCCTGTCCCGATTGCAAGGGAAGGAGGCTAAAACCACCGAGTCTATCCATAAAAATCGGTGACAAGAATATCGCCGAGATAACAGAGGATTCAGTAAAGAATGCACTCCAGTTCTTTAAAAATTTGAAACTTTCCGAGAAAGAGAAGATTGTAACAAAGGACATAATAAGGGAAATTATCCGCCGGCTTGAATTTTTAAATTCGGTTGGGCTTGATTACCTTACCCTTGACAGGACAACCGATTCCCTGGCTGGCGGCGAGGAGCAGAGGGTTCGTCTTGCCACCCAGATTGGTTCAGGACTTGTTGGGGTATTGTATATTCTTGATGAGCCATCGATTGGACTCCACCAACGCGATAACAAAAGATTGCTTGAGACATTAAAATCACTGCGCGATCTGGGTAATACAGTCCTTGTTGTAGAACACGATGCAGAAACAATCCGTTCTGCAGACTATATCATAGACTTAGGTCCTGGTGCGGGAGAGCAGGGTGGATATGTAGTATGCGCCGGACCACCCGCGGAGATAGCAAACCATTCTGAATCAATCACCGGGCAATACCTGGCCGGGATTAAGAAGATTGAAATTCCAAAAAAAAGGAGGCAGAAGAGGGGTTCTTTGATAATCCGCGGGGCAAAGGCGAATAACCTTAAAGATATTGATGTTGAGATTCCCCTTGGTGTATTTGTCTGCGTAACCGGTGTCAGTGGTTCAGGGAAATCAACCCTCATCGTTGATACACTCTTTCGGGCACTTGCCCAGGAGTATTATCACTCAAAATATCCGCCCGGTGAATACAGAAGGATTGAGGGGATTGAGCAGATTGACAAGGTTATCAATATTGACCAGTCCCCGATCGGCAGGACACCCCGCTCCAATCCCGCGACATACACCGGGGCATTTACCCCAATAAGGGATTTATTTGCCTCGCTACCTGAATCAAAGGTTCGTGGGTATAAGCCCGGGAGATTCTCTTTCAATGTCCCTGGTGGAAGGTGTGAGCAGTGTGAGGGGGGTGGAATCTTATGGATTGAGATGCACTTTTTGCCCGATGTCTATATCACCTGCGATGCCTGTCAGGGGAAGAGATTCAACCGCGAGACCCTTGAGGTAAAATACAAGGGGAAGAATATAAGCGATGTCCTGAATATGGCGGTCTTAGAGGCACTGGAATTCTTCCAGCACATTCCACCCATAAAGAGAAAACTCCAGTTATTATATGAGGTTGGACTTGGCTATATAAAATTGGGGCAGTCAGCAACAACACTCTCCGGTGGTGAGGCACAGCGTATAAAACTTGCCAAGGAGCTATCAAAGATTGCCACGGGCAGAACTTTGTATATCCTTGATGAGCCTACTACCGGTCTCCATTTTGAGGATGTAAAACTCCTTTTAGATGTCTTAAACAGGCTCGTTGACCGCGGTAATACGGTTATTGTGATTGAACATAATCTTGAGGTAATAAAGTGTGCGGACTGGATAATTGATCTGGGACCAGAGGGGGGAGAGGAGGG
>CBFGJQ010000175.1:0-3356 GCA_965649095.1 Caldifarciminota bacterium
ATGATGTAAAAAGGGCAATAACCCCAAAGACCGTCCTCGTCTCAATTATGCATGCCAACAACGAAATCGGCACAATTGAACCGATAGAAGAGATCGGCAAAATCTGCAAGGAAAGGGGTGTCTATCTCCATACCGATGCAGTTCAGTCATTTGGCGCAATAAATACCAATGTGAACGATTTGGGGGTTGATCTGTTATCAATATCGGCCCATAAATTCTATGGACCAAAAGGGGTCGGTGCATTATATATAAGGGAGGGAACAAGGCTTGAGCCTCTAATCCATGGTGGGGCACAAGAAAAGGGGAGGCGGGCATCAACCCACAATGTCCCGGGAATCATCGGCCTTGCCAGGGCGGCTGAACTCGCAATAAAGGAGATGCCCGAGAGGGTAGAACATTCCAAAAGACTCCGGGATAAACTCATCCATTCACTCTTGGAAGAGATTGAAGAGATAAAATTGAATGGACATCCCCAGAAGAGATTGCCCAATAATCTCCATTTAACCGTAAAATACATTGAGGGTGAGGCGCTTGTTGTCCGTTTAGATGAATATGGGATTGAGTGTGCGACTGGTTCTGCCTGCTCTTCCGGTTCGCTTGAACCCTCCCATGTCCTTACTGCAATTGGAGTCCCGATTGAGGATGCCCGTGGCTCGCTCAGGATAACCCTGGGTAGACCCACCACCGAAGAGGATATTGATTATGTATTAGAAATCTTACCCAGGGTGATAAAGGAATTGAGGGATATATCACCACTCACAAAGAAGCGATAACTATTGGATTTATTTAAAAAATGAAAATTCTCGTTGCCCTCAGTGGCGGTGTTGATTCATCAACTGCTGCCCTTCTCCTCAAAAAAGAAGGGCATTCAGTTGCGGGGGCTACAATGTCATTCAAAGGTGTATCCGGTGAAGATATTGAATATGCCAGAAGGGTATGTGAAATATTAGAGATACCATATTATACCTTTGACTTCGCCGCGACCTATCAGAGGCAAATTATTGAAAATTTTGTTAATGAATACAAATCAGGACGGACACCAAACCCCTGTGTTTTATGTAATCAACTGATTAAATTTGGTCTCTTTCTGAACAAGGCATTGGAGATGGGATTTGAAAAGGTTGCCACCGGGCATTATGCAAGGGTGGAAGAGGCAAACGGCACCTATCTCTTAAAAAGGGGAAAGGCCAGAAATGAGCAATCATATTTTTTGTATCGCTTGAACCAGGTTCAACTTTCCAGGATTGTGCTACCCCTCGGTGAATGCACAAAAGAAGAGGTGAGAGACATTGCCAGAAAGATGAACTTACCGACATATCAGAGGAGAAAGAGTCAGGATGTCTGTTTTCTGCCTGATACCGATTATATCTCTTATTTAAAAGGCATCATTCCCGAAAGGAAAGGACCGATATTGAACAGAGAAGGCAAAAAGATTGGTGAACATAAGGGAATTGTCTATTATACCTATGGCCAGCGGAAGAGACTCGGCATCAGCCATAAGAAGCCACTTTATGTAGTGAAGATTGATGCGGAAAACAATACAATATATGTTGGGGGAAGGGAAGACGCCTATAAGAGAGAGCTCATTGCGAGTAATCCCAATTTTATTTATGATTTTGATTTGAGTAAACCTTTGACGGTCTATGCAAAGGCAAGATACTACGCACCCCTTTCCCGGGCAACCATAGAGATTGTTGAAGGACCTGGCTTAAGGGTTAGGGTAGTCTTTGAAAGACCCCAGTGGGCATTGACACCGGGACAGTCGGTTGTCTTTTATAGAGATGATGTCGTTCTCGGGGGTGGAATTATTGAAGAGGTAATTATATGACCGATTTTCTTGATGAGGTAGTGGGACAGGAGACGGCAAAGAGATTCTTAAGGACTGCCCTCAAAAAGGGGAATCTGTATAATCTCCTCTTTTGTGGGCCAAAGGGGGTAGGAAAGAGGTTGATGGCATTTGCGCTGGCAAAAACCCTGGGTATCTCTATAAACTCACCAGATTTTATACTCATCGGTCCAATTCCCTCACGAATAAGAGAGAAACAGGATAAAATCTTTGAATATTCAAAAAGATACCTCCCCGCAAATCCGATTATTGAGCTTGAAGACCGCACCTCAATCCTGATTGAGCAGATAAGACTGGCAATTGAGCATTTATTGACGATGCCGGCAAAGGGAAAGAGGCGATTTATGCTAATTCTGGAGGCAGACCGAATGACCGAAGAGGCGGCAAACAGTTTTTTAAAGACACTTGAAGAGCCACCGCTTGATACGGTATTCGTCTTAACGAGTTCAAGACCCGAGCATTTAATACCCACGATTCGCTCGCGGTGTCAGATTGTGCCATTTTATTATTTAAGCGAAAGCCAGATTAAAGAGGTCATATTTGAAGGGGGCGATGAATTTAAACTGGGCAGTCCGGGTGAAATCTTACTTTTAAGGGGAAACGAGCTTTTAGAAAAGGCATACTACATATTCAAGACAAGTCCACTAAATCCTGCGCAATCAGCAAAATTGTCAAAAGAACTTGAAAACCATAGATTGGCAGATGTCTTCTATCCGCTTTTGTTGTTTTATCGCCTTGTCTTTTACCACCAGCAGGGGATAAAAATTGAAGAGAGTCCATATTATCAGGTAGTCATTGAAAAAGCAGGAAGGGTCCCTCCGCCGAAAATTATGAATACAATCCTTTTGCTCAACTATTCATTAAACCTTCTTGAACAGAATCCAAACCACTTACTCTTGCTATTCAATACATTTATGAAACTCCCCTAATTTGAGTGGGTGGTAAATAATGAAATTTATATGTAATGGGATGCTGGGCAGGCTCTGTAAATATTTAAGAATCTGTGGTATTGATGTAATCTATTGTAACGAAGGTATGAAGGTATTACTCTTGGCAAGAAAAGAAGGAAGGATTATTCTAACCAGAAATACACTGCTAAAAGGAAAAGAGGATATCTTTTTTATTGAAAGTGAAAGCCTGCCCGTTCAATTAAAGACCATTATCAACCATTTTGCCCTAACCGAGAAGATAAGTCTTTTTTCGCGCTGTCTGTGTTGTAATGAGCAGTTAATATGTATAGAAAAGGAGAAGGTCAAAGGGCGTGTCCCCTATTATACCTATAAAAAGTTTTCGGAGTTTGCCGAGTGTCCAAATTGCCACCGAGTCTACTGGAAGGGGAGCCATTATCAGAAGATGCTAAAGGATATAAAAAGGATAATTGAATAGAAGATGGGCAGGTAATAGGAATTTTTGAAATTCCTGTTACCTTAAAATTCTTCGTCCAACCGAAGTTGGACGCTACAGATGTTTTTTTAGAAGAAGAGAATCCGTAGAGCGGGCTCCCCTGCGG
>CBFGJQ010000176.1:0-3348 GCA_965649095.1 Caldifarciminota bacterium
ATGCCTTTCAAGTTTTTCACCACACTTTCTGGTCATGAGCCAAAAATTCTTGCTCAATTTTTTCATAATCAAAAAAGTAGGTTAATGTCAAGATTCAAGATTTCCGAAATTGGCGCGAAAGTCCTTTTTTGCAACCTTTACTACACCATTCTTAATCGTAATCAGTATTTCCGCCAATCTGTGTGCCTGGTTTGCGCTCTGGGTTGCCATAACTATTGTCCTTTTGGTCTGTTTTAGGATTTGCTCAATGAGCTGGATATTTTGTCGGTCAAGGTCCGAACAGGGTTCATCTAAAAGGAGAACCTCCCGCTCTAAGACAAGTGCCCGGCCGATGGCAACAAGGCGCATCTCACCCTGGGAGAGTTCTCGTGCATTCCTTTGGGCATATCCCTCTAATCCTAATCCTTCTAAGATAGTCTTTACTCTGTCTGTTATCTCTGTTTCCCGGATTCCGCGCACCTTCAGACCATAGGCGATGTTATTAAAGACTGTGGTGTTGAAAAGATAAGGGGATTGAAGGACAAGGGTCGTCTTTTCTCTCAAAATTTTTAGATTGGCAACCTTCCCTTCATAATAGATTGAGCCTCCATCAATCTTATTAAGCCCGGCGATTGTCTCAAGGAGGGTTGTCTTGCCTGAGCCATTCGCTCCAAGGACAATATGTAATTTATTTTTCAGAATCTTAAGTTCAGGTATATTTAATACAACCCGGTGGTTATAGGACTTTTTTAAATTCACCAATCTAATGATAAATTCTTCCATCATCTATCCCCTCACCCTTACCCTCTCCCTCAGGGGGAGAGGGTAGTTAGAATAGAATCTATTTGTTACCATTACTCGCCCCGCTGGAAAGATTGTAGTAAGATACTAATCAAACAGGCGACCAATAAGAGAACAAAACCCATTGCAATACCCAGTCCAAACTCGCCCTTACCGGTTTCAAGTGCAATCGTTGTTGTGATATTTCTTGTATAGCCACGAATATTTCCCCCGAGCATCATACTCACACCTACCTCACCAAATGCCCTACCAAATCCGGCAAGCAATGCGGCAATAAAAGTAGACTTATATTCAATAAATGTCGTCAAGGAGGACCTTAAAAAATCTGCCCCGAGGGTGAGACAGGTCTTTATAACCCGTTTATCTATCGCCTTTGCCGAGGCAATCGTAAGGGCAGTAATAAGTGGAAAGATTAATATAGCCTGACCGATGACCATTGCCTGTGGGGTATAGAGAAGGTTTAATGAACCAAGTGGACCGGAACGGCTGAGCATTCCATAGACAAACAATCCAACAATTACCGTCGGCAATGAATATAATGTATTAAAGATAATTGTAATAATCCTCTTTCCGGAAAAGTCCTTTATCCCAATGAGAAATCCTAATGGAACACCAAAAATTCCCGCAATTACCATTGAAAGAGCAGAGACCCTTAATGAGATAAAGATCGCATTATATGCCTCGGGATTGAATGATAAAAGCAGATTCAGTGCCGACTTTATCCCTTCAATGAAGAATGCCATCTTGGAGTCTTTTTAAATCTTGCTGGGTATTGATATTTATAAATGATTCAAATTCCGGGTCAAATTCTTTTATCTCTTCAGGTAGGATATAATGCACCATAAGAAAGGGAAGAATTTCATGTAGAGCAAGACTGTCTTTCTTTAAATTCTTTTCAACCACATCAATGCAATTCTTATTATAAAAACTATGTAGCGTCTCAAAATTCCCGGGTGATAACTCGGGGACAATTGCATCGTAACAACTACCCCCCACCCCCGTATCAGGTACGGGGCAGGCTTTTGTCTTCCCCCTCAAGGAGGGAGGATTAAAGTGGGGGTGTTTAGAGCATTGAAATTTATAATTTGGGATTTGGGATTTGGAATTTTTTAATTTTCTATGCCTGAACATATATTTGATTAAATTTAGATTAAGAAATGGCATATCACAGGCGCAGACAAAGGCATATTGATTTTTTATTAAAAGAAGTCCAGTGTATAATCCGCCCAGCGGACCTTTTTGAGGAATCTTATCCTGAACGATTACAGGTCTAATCGGTCCTCGCCATACCTCATTTAAATTCAGATAGTTCTTTTCATTTGTAACGATGATAATTTCGGGGAAGAGTGCTTTCAATTTCATAAAGACCACTTCAATTAAATAGAACCTTCCAACTCTAATAAATGGTTTGTTCATTCCCAATCTTCTACTTTCACCACCGGCAAGGATTATTGCACTGGCATCAATCATACTATTCGTTCTTCTCCGCTATAGATATTCATCCTACCCCCACGCACAAATCCAATAAGTGTGGTATTCAATTCACGGGCGAGTTTGACTGCCTGATTCGTCGGTGCGCTGGATGAGGCAATCACAGGAGAGCGGCACTTGTTGACCTTTAGGAGAATCTCTGAGGAAAGCCTGCCACTGGTAAGAAAGATTTTATCTGCAAAGGATAAACCTTTTGATATTGCAGAACCGATGACCTTGTCTATTGCATTATGCCGACCAATATCATCTTTAAAGATTATAATCTTTTCCTGGTCACATAATCCAGCACTATGGACTCCGCCCGTAGACTTAAATTCTTCGGATTTTTTCTGGAATTCTTTCATCAGGGTGATAATCCTATCCGATGAGATATAAAATCCTGAAGTAAGTTTTGTTCGCTGGAGCATATCAATGGGGTTATAATAGATTACACCCTTTCCACAGCCGGATGTGTATAATCGTTTAAATGCTAAATTCTCTGCAGAATTCTGACCATCAAGTTCTACGCCTGCCCGCCATCTTTCAGGGTCAATTGTAATATTTTTAATCTCGCTCTTTTCTTTAATAAATCCTGATGTAAAGAGAAAACCAATAACGAGTTCCTCTAAATCGAAAGGGCTCGCCTGTAATGTCACAAGTTCTTTACTATTTAGGTATATTGTGAGTGGAATCTCCTCAGTGACCCAATCGGTTGTTGATAATTTTTCTTTACCTTTAATTACTTTTATTTCAAACTTTTCCATTGGATAGATTCCCGCTTTTGCGGGAATGACCCAGAGGGATTAAAGATACCTTGAACTTCTTATCTGCGAATCTTTTGACTGCATTATTAAGCCTTTCATACTCTGCCATCAAGTCTTTTGCCCTGGTCGTAAGATGCGAACCACCACCACCCTTGCCGCCCCTTATCTTCTCAACGAGTTTAAAGCCGAGATTCCTTTCAACACTATTGATATAACTCCAGGCATGACGGAATGACATATTTAAATTTTTAGCCGCTTTACTCAAGGATTGAGTCTTCTGGATTTCTTTAAGAATCTTATACCTGCCTTCGCCAAAGATAAGTTTCCCATCCTT